>CAZAHF010000001.1:0-64785 GCA_964484995.1 uncultured Candidatus Bathyarchaeia archaeon
GATGACCATTATAGGTTTTCTTGAGGAAGAAGGGTTTTTTGAGTATCTTTTAAACCTTATTTTTAAGGTTTTTAGTAGAAGTGGAAAAATGCTTGTTTCAGGTTTACTTATACTTTCAGCTATGTTTGCAGCGTTAGTTGATGAGGTCACCTCAATCCTTTTTATAACAGCCTTAACCCTAAGAATAACAAAAAGATATGATCTTGACGTTTTACCGTTGGTTATTGCAACCGTTATGGCTACAAATGTTGGAAGTAGCTATACTGTGGTAGGTAACCCTATAGGTGTTCTTATAGCTTTTGAAGGGAAACTGACGTTCTTGGACTTTATTCGTTGGGCAACACCCGTAGGTTTAGCTGTTCTAGGTTTAACAATAATGCTTGTTCTTCTCTATTGGAAACCCTATATAAAAACATTGGATACAAGAATGAAAAGCGAATCCTTGAATGATGAGTCTGTAAACAGGTTTCACCATAAAAATATGCTTATACCATGGATGGTTTTTCTTGCTACAATAGGTGGACTGGTTATCCATCACCCGCTTGAAGAATATCTTCATCTTCCAACTAATAGTCTTCTTTTAGCTGTTCCAATAATAATGGCTGGTGTTTCCCTTTTTCTAAGTAGAGAAAAAGCTAGAGAAATAATTGAAAAAAGGGTTGAGTGGTGGTCTCTTGTCTTCTTCATCTTCTTCTTTACCTCTGTTGGAACTCTAGCCTATACTGGTGTTGCAAAATTAATGGCTGAAGGTGTTGTTTCAGCTGCAGGTGGAAACCCAATATATATGGCTACAATAGTAACATGGACAGCAGGAATCTTAAGCGCCTTTATGGATAATATACTTGCAGTAGCAACCTTAATTTCTATAGTTCATGGGTTAGAGGCTTATGGTTTTAATGTTTTCCCAAACTGGTGGGGACTACTTTTTGGTGCATGTTATCTTGGAAATCTTACTATGATTGGTAGTACAGCAAACATAGTCGCAATAGGAATTATAGAAAAAGAACGGAAAAGATACATAAACTTCTTAGACTGGATTAAGCCAGGACTAGCAATAGCGGTTCCAGAGCTTTTGCTTGCAACTTTCCTTCTAATTCTTCAACATTTTACATTCTAGAAAAACTCTAATTTAGCCTCTCTTGGAAGACCCCTTATCTCATCAAAACTTATACCTAAAGCATCTAACACCTGCTCAAAAGTTGTTTGGATATGTTCAACATATTTTTCAACATCTATTTCGTCTATGGAAGCTAAAGATAAAAGTTTAACACCAGGGTCTTTTTTAACCTTAACATATCTAATAACAGATCCAGCTCCAATATCTTCTCTCTGTTCTTTTGGAAGAGCTTTTAAGGCTTTAACATGCTGAGGAGTTGTTTTATTATAGTCTTCAATATCCTTACCTAATACAACTGTAAACGCAAGTTCTTCAAGAGGATACTTTCTGTCTTTAAGCTTAACATAACAGTCTTTAACTATGCTTTTAATAGTTTCTCTAGCCTTAACAAAGTCATCCTTACTTTTAACTTCCCCTAGAATCTTAACCATCTCAGCAAAAGCCTTCTTAAGAAACTCGGGAGTATTCCTTTTTTTACCTGTTAAACCCTTAATTTCCACATTTCCATCAGGATAAACACCAATATAGTTTTTCTTACGCGTGGAAAAAACAGAATACCTGTAAACTTTGTCTACATCCAACTCCATTCCAAGTATATTCCTAGACCACTTAAGAAGCTCTTCAATCTGTTCTTCTGTAGGATCTTTTAGGAAAACAGAGTCCGTGTCGCCATAAATTACTTCTATTCCAAGCTCCTGAGCCTTGTTAATAGTGTTTGTTATAGCATACCTTCCTATACTTGCTGTTGCTTCAGCTACAGGTGGACAGTAGAGAGCAAAATGTTCAGCTCCAAAAACACCGTATGCAGCATTCAAAATAACCTTTAGAGTTCTTTGAACAACAGAATACCATCTTCTTACGTCAGATGGAAGGTTTTGGTCTTTTGCTTTAACCTTATACCATCTAACACGTAAGTCTCTAAGTGAACCTATAACCAGACTTGTTAAACCAATCTTTTTTCTACAAACCCAATGGTTTGTTTCGGGGATAAGATTGCTTTTACATTCTTCATGTGGACATCTAACAGTCTCATAGGATAAATTCCATTTTTTAATGATGCTTGGATAGAGACTGCTAAAATCAAGAACAACGACATTAAAGTTTACTCCAGGTTTAGGTTCAATTACCACAGCGCCTCTATACTTTTTACCCTTAATAACAGCATGAGTTGAAGTAACACCTTTTAAACTTAAAATATCATCTGAGGTTGGAATTAAATATCCGTTTTTACGGTGTTCCCCATACATTAAGCTTCGAATCCAGTTTGAAACACCCTGCCTTGAAACATCTTCCATAGGCATTCTAGCAATTCTAGCTAAAGCAACAATAAGCTTTAAAACCAAGAAATCATCAAAGGCTGTAAGCCTATAGGTTAATTCAGCATCCCTTAAACAGTAAGCTGCAAGCTCAGTATAGGTTAGGTCTGAAACATTCTTCTCCAAACTTATCTTTCCAACACCAAGAAGAAACATAGAAACATCCTGAAGGGTTACATCTTTATACTTCTGGTCAAAGGCATAGGTTTGAATGGCTTTGTTAAAGAAAAACCTGTAAAGGTCTATATGAATACCGTAGGTTAACATTGCATATTCTCTACCCATTTGAATAGGAATATCCTCTTTTGGAAATCCAAGTTTTTGAGCTCTATGCCAAAGATATCTAAGATCAAATTCGTCACCATTAAACGTAACAACAATCGGATAGTCTACCAGAAACCTAAAAATTCTACTTAAAAGCTCAACCTCATTTTCACAATATATAATTTTCACATCTTCAGGAAGCTTTATATCCCCTTCTTTAACTCCCTCTCTTCTAAGCAGTAGAACTTGTTTAACTCCATCAGACCCTACCACTGATGCACATATAACCTTGTAGAGGGCTTCTCTAGGTTCTGGAACCCTATCAACAGTTGGAGATTCAACCTCTATATCTAAAGCTACATATCTAAGGTTTGGAACAGGTGTTTCAAGAAGCTGAATCCAGCTTAAAATATACTCTAAAAACTTTTCGTTTTCACCCAGAAAAATTTTTTTAATTTCCTCAACAAGCCTTTTATCTACATCTTTTACGGGGATAAGCTTTCCATCTTCTATGTTGTAGGGAACACCAACATCTAAGTTAAGATCATAAAGAAAGTTTTCATAGTATTTGATGTCAGCCTCCCAAACTCTAACATTTGGGTCATTAGGTTTTGCTTTAGGAATAATTTCTCTTACAGAGCCTGAAGGTTTTCCACCTATTGTTAATGGGTCACGAGCAACAATCTTTGTTACTTTAATGGGTTTATCAAGTAGAGGATTAAACTTTTCAACAACCTCAATTTTTTCTACATTTTCAATTGGTTTAACCTCAAAAATCTTTTTTAGTTCTTCTGGTGGGAGACTAGTAAAACAATAGGGTTTATGGCCGGTGTTATCATACCAGAGATAGATGTTTTTATCTTCAGGATTATAAAACTTTAAAACTGCACAAAGTCTATCTCCATCATAAGTTGCTGATAAAAGATAAACATTTTTAAGGTTTAAAGGTTGAATAGTCTTTTTAGCTTTATATTCTCTACTAAACTCAATCCAACGTCTTAATGAGTCGGCAGACTCATCTATGGTTTTAGGCTCCTCTTCCTTCTTTCCCTTCTCTTCCTCAAAAAAGTCTTCTAGAAGCTTTTTTTGCATTAGTAAACCCAAAAATAGGTTGGAAACCAAAACCTAAAAACTTTAACCTCTAAAAAATTGTATTTGAAGGATTCTTCCTAACAAAACTAGATTTTGTGTATGACACTGCATTGCAGTGCATTACACGTTTTAAAATTTAGGTTTAAACAGGGTTTTTCTTCTTTTTTCAGTTGAGCATAAGACTTCAAAGATTATTTTTGCTGCTAGGATTGCTGTAACTCCAAAATCGTATTTTGGGGTAAACTCAACAACGTCTAAACCTATAATGTTTAAAGTGTTACCTAAACCGACAAGTATGCTGGTTAATGTAGTTGGGTTTAAGCCTTCAGGTTCGGGGTTTGATGCTGCTGGAGCATAAGCAGGGTCTAAAACGTCTATATCAACTGTTAAATAAACACCTGAAAAGGAGGAGGCAAAGCTTCTAAGTGTTTTTAAGGTTTCTTTAATATTTTGAGTTTTAACCTGTAAAGATGTTAAAAAACCAATTTTTTCTTTTTTAGTGTATTCTAACTCTTCTTTGCATACGGCTCTAGTTCCAACAAAAAATACTCTTTCTCCACCGTTTTTTTCAATTATTCTACGCATAAAGGTTGTATGGGAAAACCTTTTTCCCAGATATTCGTCTCTAAGGTCTAAATGGGCGTCAAAAGAGATTATTCCAAACTTTTCTGGGAAGGCTTCGGCAACACTATAGGTAAGGGTGTGTTCTCCACCTAAAACTACAGGAAACTTTTTTAAACTAAAAATTTTTGATAAAACATTTTTTAGGTTTAAAAAGTTCTGGTTAAAATCATCAACAATAATAAGGTTTCCAAGGTCGCAAATTTTTAGGTCTTCAATATATAGGTCAGACCTAAAACTGTAGGTTTCAATGTTTAGGGAGGCTTCTCTAACAGCCTCCGGAGCTTTATTTGAGCCAAAACGGTAGGTGCTTGTGGCGTCAAAAGGAAAACCAAGAACAACATAATCCGAGTTTTTAAAGTCTACCTGAACATCAGCAAAAGGGTTTTTAGGTTTAACAAAAAATTCTTCTAAACTTTTATTCTCCAAAAATCCTCTCCATCACAGCTGCAACCAGTATAGGTAAACAGATTGTTGCATCACATATTACCTGAACCCTATGAGCTTCACCGCCAACCTTACCCCATGAAACAGCTTCCTCTAAGGTTGCACCTGACAAGCCTCCAGGTTCAGGGCGGTCCATAGTTATCTGAATAACATAGTCGTAGGGTTTCCCAAGCTTAAAAGCTGCTTGAAAAGCATAGTTTTTTGGCACTCCTCCACCAACAATTAGAGCTCCAAGCTTTTTAGCTCTTCCAACAATGTTAAGAAAGTCTATAACACCTTTAAACGCATCAACAACTATACGTTTACCACAATGTTTTTCAACATACTCTTGAACAGCTAAACCAAAACATGAGTCTTGAATAGCTGGAACAAATATTGGAACCCTATACTTATATGCATTGTAAACTATAGAGTTTTCATCCCTAATTCTTTTACCTATTTCCTCAATAAACTCGGCAGTCGAAAAAATTTTGTCACCATTTTCCCTTATTATATCATTAAAAATTTCTATGAGAGGTTTGTCAAACTTATTTTTAAAATCATCTTCTGGAATAAAAACATCATAAACCCTATCAACTCCAGACTCATAAAGAAGTTTGTCATCAATATATGGTGTGCCTCTATAATGAACTCCACCAAAAACCTCTAACACATCATGAACAAGGTTAGCTCCAGTGCTAACAATAACATGGACCATTTTACGTTTAATCATCTCAATTACCACATGCTTCATACCCGCTGGAACCATAGCCCCTGCAAACCCAAAAACTATAGTTGCTCCATCTCTAACCATTTTCTCATAGATGTTTACTGCTTGAGCTAATCTTCCAGCACTAAAAGAACCTGACCTTGACATTTCAAGAATAAGCTCGTTTACAGTCATTTTTGGTTTAAGTCTTAAAGGTTTTACAGGCTCTCTACATATTTCACTAATCTGAGGCAATCTTCCCTCACTCTACTTTAATCGTTTCTATTCTAAATACGATAAAAGTTTTTCTTAAAAATTTAGGGTAAACGGAAATTTAATCTATTAAAAAGAATCTTAAGAATTTCTTGGGTTTGTATGGGGTTAAAGTTTAACATTTCCAAAGAAAAAAATATTCTTTTGGCAGTTTTTACTCTAAATTTTGTTTTAGCAGTTTTAGCGACAAAAGTTTTTTTTGAAAGCTACCCTTTAGGTATGGATTCTTTTTCGCATTTACCTAAGTTTCTCTATTTTTCGAAGTACAGTTTTTCTCAATGGTTTTTTGATTGGTATTGTGGTTTTCCATATCTAATCTCTTATGCACCTTTAGCCTACATAATTGCTTATCTTCCAACCTTTATTGGTATTAATCCTATCCTATCTTACAAGCTTACTGAAATCTTCTTCTTAATATTAACTCCACTTGTTTTCTATAGACTGGCTAGAAGACTTGGCTTAGAAAAAAATAGGTCGGCTTACGCAACCCTAATCTTCAGTATTATACCTTCAACAATCCAAAACTATCTAATTTTTGGTAGGTTTGCAAATATTATTAGCTATCCTTTCTTTATTCTAACCCTAATCTTTATGTTTGATGTTTTAGAAAATTCCAAGAAAAAAAGTTTTATTTTAGCTTCCATATGTTTTAGTTTAACACTTTTAACACATCATTTTTCAGCTTATATTCTTCTTCTTGTAATGGTTATTTGTTTTCTCACTTTAGTCCAGGAAAAAGCAAGCCTAAATCAGGCTTTAGTAGGCATGGTTAAACTTGGGGGGATATCTCTTGTTGGATGTATTCTTTCAGGTTTTTGGCTTATACCCTACTACACCTATAAAGATTACTGGGTTTTAAGCGATTTTTCCCAGGAGACAGTTACGCTTCTAGCTTCACCAATCCTACTGGTTTTGATGGTTATCCTCATATGTTTAACTGTAAAAAAAGTTTTTAAACCAAAAAATTTTAGAAGTCTTTTTATTTTGGTTTGGATGATTGTTTTTCTTCTTTTAGGTTCAAGTCTTCTACCTTTAAAATATTTTTTACCTTTTGGTGGTGAAGTTGATTTCTTAAGGTTCCAACTTTATCTAGCTATACCTATAAGTCTTCTTTTAGTCAACCTTAAAGACTACTCTCTAGGTAAAATAGGAAAAAAACTTTTACTTCAACAAAAACTGGATAAACCAAAAATGTGGATCCTTATAATCGTAGTTTTAAATATTTTAATTATGGGAGTTATTCTCCAGGTTTTCCCCACAGTTCTAGCTGAAGAGGTTTGGCCTGAAGACCCCCCACCCAAACTTATTCAATATATCAAAGAGCAAAAAGATTGGGGTAGAATCCTACCCATAGACTGTCCATTTTGGGTTTATAACCTCCCATATCTAACAGAAAAACCTTTAGTTGACGGATGGTATCCTCAAGGATGTATTTTGCCAAAAATAAAATCTAGTACAAGAAAAACAATAAACCATTATTCAAATGAAACAATGTTAAAACACTTTATAGGTAACGCCGAAACCTACGGTATAAAATGGGTTTTAGTTGGAAACCATTCAAAACTTTATCTACTCAAAAACAGCAATTTCCACAAAGTTTTAACTATTTCAAGGTTTACACTTTTTGAAAATACTTTAAATTTAACCTATATAGAGACAAACCCAAAAACAACAAAAATTGAGTACATCCAAAAAAGAGACTCCATAATTATAAGTTTAGAAACAAAAAGCTTTAAAACAACAGTTCTAGTTAAAGAAGCATATTTTCCAGGATGGGTTGTAACCGAAAACAATAAAGAGATATCCGTCTATCCAGATGAAAATGGATTTATCTGTTTTAATATTTATGGTGCTGGTAAGCATACGGTTATCTTAAAGTTTAATCCATACAGGGATATTCTTCAAAGATTTTTTGGATAATAAACAGTTTCCCCTGTCTCCTTTAAAATAAGAATCCCCTCAACTCTCTCTTTTACTCTCTCCTTAAAATCTTTAGACCTTAAAATTTCAAGAAAACTTTGAATCTCAACCTTATTCATCCTATCAACCCTAAAAACAAAATCGTATAAGTCTTCAGTTAAAGGTATAAAGTCTAAACCATAACGTTTAGCAAAACCTTCAAACCCAAATCCAACATCTACTCTACCATCCAAAATTGCTGAAATACAACTTTGATAAGAGCCAACCTCAAAGTTGTATCCCTTAATCTTTGACGTTAAACTTTCAAAGTCCAATCCAGTTTTTTCAGCAAGCTTTCTAAACAAGAAATCTAAAAGTTCTCTTTGCTCTAAACCATGACTCCAGTTAACCATAATAACATCTTCTCTTAAGAAATCATCTAAACCACGAATATTTTTCGGGTTTCCCTTCTTCACAAAAATCCCATGCCGCCTTTTATAGCCTCTAACAAGAACAGCCTCATTTTTAATTCCGTAAATTTCAAGAAAAGGCAGATTATAGTCTCCTGTTTGCTTATCTAAAAGACTTATTCCAGCAAAATCCGCTCCACCTCTTCTTAAACTTGTTAAACCACCAGAAGAACCAACATTAAAAATTTTAATTTTCCAGTTAGGATGTTTTAAAGCTAAAATTTCTAGGATAAAATCTAAACCTAAACAAGCTAAACCAGCAAAAACAAGATTTGAAGGTTTAACTTCTTGACTAAAAAGTTTAACCTCAAAAACTTCCCCCTTCTCAACAATAGTCTTATTTTCAGGTATTTCAATAAACCCGTCAGCCTTTGCTAGAGTTGTAATTGCACCAGAACCTGTTGGTAGAGAAAAAGCTTCCAGCCCATCTTTTGTATGTAGAAGGTTTACAGGTAAAAAGTCTCTTCGCCCCTCGCTAGCAAAAATTTTTTCGCCAACCTTTACCTTTAAAACTCTTCTTCTAATTGTAGGGTCTAATCCAGCCATCTCCATAAGAATTGGACGTACAAATAAGTCAAAAACCATCAAGGCTGAGGTGGGATAACCAGGTAAACCAAAAATAGGTTTTTTATCTACAACAGCAAGCAAAGTTGGTTTTCCTGGTTTAATTAAGACTCCATGAACAATTATTCCAGGTTTTCCAAGCTTCTCCACAACCCTATAAAGTATATCTCCAACCCCTGCTGATGTACCTCCTGAAACAATAACAGCATCACTAATCTCTAATCCTTCCTTAAGCTTCTGGTAAATAGAATTAAAATTATCTTCAGCAATCCCAAGAAAAATAGGTTCACATCCACATTCCCTAACCGAGCAGCAAATAGTATAACTATTTACATCATAAATTTTGCCAGACTCTAAGGGTTTTCCAGGTGAGACAAGTTCAGCGCCAGTTGAAAAAACAGCAATCTTAGGTTTTTTAAAGCAAGGAGGTTTAACAAAACCTATAGCTGCAAGTAACCCTATTTCTCTAGCTGTAAGAATTGTCCCTCTCCTTAAAAGAAGTTCTCCAGCTTTTATATCTGAACCTGCAACCATAACATTTTCATTTGGTGAGATAGGCTTGTAGACATAAACAAAATCTTTTTCACGTCTAGTATATTCAACCATTACTACAGCATCAGCACCCAAAGGTATAGGTGCACCAGTAGAAATTTCAACAGCCTCTCCATCATCAACTTTTATGCTTGGTTTTTCACCTGCAGCTATTCTTCCAACAACCCTAAGTTTAATAGGGTTTGTTTCTCCAGCTCCAAATGTGTTTTTTGCTTTTACAGCATAACCATCCATAGCAGCCCTATCAAAAAACGGAACATCAACTAAACCAAAAACATCAGAACCTAAAACTCTACCACAAGCCTCAGTTAAGGGTACACTCTCAACACCTAAAGGTTTTGGTTTAAAAAAACTGTAAAACCTTTTTTTAGCTTCTTCAACAGACAAAAGTTTATGAAAAATTTCTCTTTCCAAAAACTTTTCACCGATATTTGGGTCTAATTTGTTTAAAACAAAATCACTTCTACTTCTTCTCCCTCTTTTAATCCTTCCCTGTTTTTAGGTATAACAATAAATCCGTCAGCTTTAACCATTGAGGAGATTACTCCAGCACCAGAAACTCTGATAGGCTCAGCATAAAGTTTCCTATCAACATTCTTCAAAGAAACTCTAACAAAATCCATTGTTCCAAGAGTTGAAGGAATATCCTTTGTAACTTTTGCTTTAATAATACGTTCATACTTCTGATAGGGGATGTCTAACATTTCACAAAAGATTCTTTTAACAAAAACATGAAAAGCAACCATTGTTGAGACAGGGTAACCTGGAAGTAAAACAGCTGGTTTACCGTTAACCAAAGCTAAAGCTGTAGGTTTTCCAGGTCTAATTGAAACTCCATGAACAATTACTTTTGAGTTTTTTGTTTGGTTTACTGCTTGAGGCACAAAATCTTTTTCACCAACAGAAGTTCCACCACAAACAAGAATTAGGTCAGCTTTTTCCGAGGCTTCTAAAAGTTTAAGCTTAATTAGCTCAACATCATCAGAAACAATACCTAAATCTACCGGTTCTCCGCCAATTTTTTTGATAGCTGAAAGAAGAAAATATCTATTTGAATCAAAAATTTTCCCTATAGAGGGAGTTTCACCATCTTTAGGTTCTACAAGTTCACTTCCAACAGAAAAAACTGCAACCTTAGGCTTACAAAAAACCCTAACCTTTTTTAATCCTAAAGCTGCAAGTAAACTTAAATCGTAGGGACTTAAAACAGTCCCTCTACTCAAAACTTTTTCTCCAACCTTAACATCTTCTCCAGCTTTTGAAACATTAGCACCAGCAGGAACAGAAGAATATACTATTAACTTATCTTCCCCAAGAACCTCTGTATATTCAACCATTACTACAGCATCAGCACCTTTAGGCAGAGGTGCACCAGTAAAAACTTTTACAGCTTCCATCTCTCCAACAGTAAGGTTTGAAGGTTTTCCAGCTTCAACATTACCAACTATTTTAAGGATAACCGGACTTGTTTTTGAAGCTCCAAATGTGTTTTTTGCTTTTACAGCATAACCATCCATAGCAGCCCTATCAAAAAACGGAATATTAGTAGTGCTAAAAACGTCAGAACCTAGAACTCTATCTAGGCTTTCAGTTAGATTAACCTCCTCAACATTCATCTTTCCTATACTTACGTTTTCAAGAAAACTTCTCCAAGCCTCTTCAACATTTAAAGTCTCAATAAAACCTCTTACCCTAACATCCTTCACAGAACCCAACAGTTTTTCAGCCTCAACAGATTAACTTAACCCGTACTCTTTAAGGATTTTTTTAAATTTAACAGCATCCTCCTCTAAAACAGGGCTTTCAGAGATTATTACTCCACTAACACTGTATTCTTTTAGTGCTTCAGCTAAAAACCTAAAGTTTATGTCACCCTTCTCAAAAATAAGATGCCTTTTCTCATCTCCAGAAGGTGAATACTCAATTTGGGTAAAATGTTGATGAAGATTTTTTAGTGCGTTTGAACCAAGCTCAGACTCTATCAGGTTAAGTATCCTTATAAAGTCCTCCTTTGTTTTTAGACATCCAGCACAACGTGCATGAATATGAGCCCAGTCAACAACAATCTTTTGGCCTGTTTCACGAACAATTTTTAGAACATCTTCAATAGGTCCAACTTGAGATTGTCTACCCATAGTTTCAATACCTATGGGTATAGGGCATTCATCAGCTATCTCATTTATGGCTTTAATAACCATCTTGTTTGCTTCTTCTCTTGAATGTTTCCCATAGTATGCTGGATGAACAACTGCTAATTCAGCATTATAAAGACTTCCAATTTTACATGTTTCAACTATCCTTTGCTGAGACTTTTTGATGGTAGTCTTATCTCCACAAAGATTGATAAAATAGGGTGCATGACATGAAAGTTTAACATCAAACTCTTTAGAGTAGTCTTTAAGCTTTAAGGCAACATCTCTATTCATTTTAACACCACGAACATACTGAACTTCAAGAGCATCTAAACCTATTCTTCTACAATATTCTAAGGCTTCTCTGTAACCTTTCCCTTTCATAGCAAGAGGTATACCTGCAGGTCCAACCCGAATCAAGAACAAACCTCCAAAAACAGGATGGTAAAAGGGCAATAATTATTTTTGTTTTAAAGCTACATATACCTAACCTTAAACAAGGTTAAAAAGAAGGGATGCTAAGCTAATTCTCTTAATGCCTTCAACCTTTTAACAATGTTTGGATGGGTTGAAAAAATCTCCATTATTCTATCCGCTAAAGTTATTTTTCTTGATAAAATCTCGTTTACAAGCTGCTGATCTGAAACTCTTTTAAAACTTGAAATTTCTAAGCTATCCCTTTCAGCCCTATCAGGATCAGAGATAAAGAGGGTTTTAAAGCTACTTAAGTTACCTATCTCTCTACGCTGGTAGCCTTTAAGTCTGCCAGTATGATAAACTATTTTAGCTAAAGCTTCTGAAAGTTTACGTGCACCATCCTCAACACGGATTACACTTTCTCTGTCAGCGTAATACTCTCTATATCGGCTTAAACCTAAAACAAACAAAGATAAAATCCAGTAGATAAGCAGACATATGCCTCCAATAGCCAAAGCTACAACAGGTCCTCCACCATTTCTTGACTCATATCCTCTCCAACCACCAAACCATCCTGAAAGCAGTAGAGAGTAACCTAAAAAGTAGAAAATTGCAGGTAAAACTGAAACAAACATCATTATCTGAACATCTTTATGTTTTAGATGGCCTAACTCATGTCCAACCACAGCTTCAACCTCTTCATCCTCTAAAACTCTTAAAAGTTCTTTTGTAACTGCAACTCTATTTCCTGTTAAAGGTGAACCGTAAGCAAAAGCATTTGGTATTGGAAGGTTTGCAACCATAACTTTTGGCATTTCTTTAAACCCCATTTTTCTACTTAAACTCTCAACAATTCTGTAAAGTTTTGGATTCTCGTTTGGTTTAACCTCACGTACACGGTAAAGAGTCTCAATCATTCTTGGAGCAAAAAGCCATTGGAGAAGATTAAACATAATAACTATTACAGCTAAAACAAAAAGGTTTAAAGAACCAATCCAAGTTAAAATTGCTGCAAAAAATAGGGTTGATATGGCTATGATAAGTGTAAGTGTTCCATACATGGATAGGTAAAGCTTTAAGGCTCCCATAACCTTACCACTTATAATCATTTAAAAAGGAAAATATAACCTTTAACCCATAGGGAGAGGCTATAGCTTCTTATTTAGGCTTTTTTAAAAGCAGTATTCTTGCCGCAAGTAAAGCAGCATTTTCACCATTATCTATACCTACACACGCGACAGGAACACCTTTAGGCATCTGAACTATGGAAAGTAACGCATCTAAACCTCCAAGCCTTACATTAACAGGAACACCTATTACTGGTTTATCTGTTCTTGAAGCAATAAATCCGGGTAGATGAGCGGAAAGACCAGCTATAGCAATAAAAACTTTTGCATCACATTTTTCCAGATACTCTTCAAGCTTCTTAGGATTTCGGTGTGCAGAAAGAACTTTAACCTCATAGGTTAAACCATATTCATCAAGAACTTTAACTGCTTTTTCAGCAATAGGCCTATCAGTTTCACTTCCAATTATAATGGCAACATCAACCATCTTTCACTATCCCGCCTCATCCACCTAAGTCTCTAAAACTATTTTTCCTCTTTTAGGTATCCATTCAATAGTTTTACCAATAAGACCTTTTTTAGCTCTATAACGGTAGACAGCTCTAATCAAGTTTGCCTGCTCAATTCTTTTTTCTAGAAGCTGTTTTGAGCCTATATCGCTTCGGTGGAAAACTCCCCAACCATCCTCTAACCAAACATAGGGTATACAAGCCTCAACTTTTTCACCCGCCTCAGGTATAGTTTTACCCTTACCAAAAATTTCAACAAGCCTAGAACCACCGGAAACAATTTTACCATCTGGCTTTAAGTCTGTTGAAGCAAAATAGACTTTACATCCTCTTCTCTCAATAGCCTTAACATCAACATGAATAGGATGACCCTTAGCCAAGTTTCTTTCTTCAGGATAGCCTTTTGGAGCAACACATTTAACAACTGTTGCAACATCTTCAAACTCTAACTTAACCTTGTTTAGTCTTTCATCTATAATTGCTTCACAAACCTCTATAAGGTCTGTTTTAAGAATAGGAAGAACATTCACAGCTTCAGGGTCGCCAAGCCTACTATAAAACTCTATGATTGTTGGACCCCAAGCAGCTGTACACATCATCTGACCAGAAACAATACCCTTATATTTTTCACCAGTCTCCTTCTCAACAGCTCTAACACATCTTCTAACAATCTCAACAGATTTTTCAAATTCGTCTCTGGTTATAAATGGAAGAAACATACCTTTACCAGCTATAGAACCCATACCACCTGTTTCAGGTCCAATATCCATCTCAAAAGCATTCTTATTATCCTGAACCAAAGGTAAAGGTTTAACAGTTCTTCCATCAGTAAACGTTTGAAGTGTATATTCAGGGCCTTCAACCCTTTCCTCGATCAAAATTCTATCTTCTATGTCTGTATAGTCCTTCATATATTTCTCATGAATAGCTTTAGTATGTTCTTCTTTAACATGTGCTTTTTCTTGGCTTAGGTAAGCCTGAAGATCAGCTATAACTTTAACACCTTTCCCTCCAGCCTGTCTAGCTGGTTTTAAAGCTACACTTTCAGCATACTCGTGTATGTAGGCTACAGCATCCTCAACATTTTTGAATGCCTTAAATCTAAGTCTTCCAGGAATCCTATACTTCCACATAAGTCTCCTCATAAAAGCCTTAGACATCTCAAGTTCAGCTGAACTACGTTTAGCACCAATACATGGTATCCCCTCTTTTTCTAACTCATCAGAAACACCACGAAACAGAGGTTCCTCAGGACCAACAAAAACAAAGTCTACCCTATACTTTTTTGCAGTTTCAACAACAGTTTTGGGGTCTTGAGAATTTCCAAGAGTAACCTCTCCACCAGTAACCTTACATAAGGAGGCTATACCAGGATTGTTTAACCTCATAACAGCATAAAGTTTAGGGTCTAATCTGCTTCTACATAAAGCCTCAGCTATTGCATGTTCACGTGCGGCTTCACCAACCAACAAAACCTTAACCACATCTTCTTCCTCCCAAACCTAACTAATAGGATACTTGCCTGTAAAACATCCTAAACAAAGATTTTTTCTAGGTATACCTATTGCCTCAACAAGGCCTTTTAGACTTAGCCAGTAAAAGGTGTCAGCTCCAACAACCTTACTTACCTCTTCAGCATTAAGATGAACAGCTATAAGCTCATCTTTTGGCGGAACATCTGTTCCAAACGGACATTGAGCTATAAGTCTTGGACTACCAATCCTTACATGAACCTCTTTTGCCCCCATCTTGTTTCGCATAAGGTTAACAGTATTCTTGGTTGTTGTCCCTCTAACAACACTATCATCTATTAACACAACCCTTTTTCCAGCTATAGCTGCTCTTATAGGGTTTAGCTTTAGCTGAACACCAACTATCCGCTCAAACTCTGTTGGTTTAATAGCGCTTCTAATTCTTCTACCAGTCTGAACAAAACCTATCCCCATAGGTGTTTTTGTCTTGTTTGAGTAGGCTACAGCAAAAGGTATGGCTGTCTCAGGAACACCTAAAACAACTTCACTTCGGTTTACTTTATGCTCCTCAGCAAGTTTTTCACCAATCTTCATTCTAACCTCATAAATACTCTTACCATTAATTATTGAGTCGGGTCTTGCATAGTAAACATATTCAAAAGCACAGAATCTTGGGTTTGGCTTTAACACTTGCTTTCTCTCAATACTGTATGCATCAAAAAAATAGATTTCACCAGGCTGAACATCATTTTTAAAGTCTGCACCTATAACATCCATAACACAACTTTCAGACGCAACAACCCCATAATCAAAACCAAAACTTCCAATAGTTAAAGGTTTAACACCATAACTGTCTCTAGCTACAACCATCTCTCCACTCCCTGTTAAAGCAATAAGCGAATAAGCACCTTTCACTTTACCCATAAGACTAACAATAGCCTCCACAGCTTTCCCTGTTCTTTCTAACTCTAAAGAAAAAAGTTTGGCTAAAAATTCAGCATCATCTTCACAGTTTATACCTTCTTTTTCAGCTAACTCTCTAAAATTCAATATTTTTCCATCATAACATAAAGCCACAGGTTTCGGCTCCCAAACAACTATAGGTTGAATTTTTGAGGGATCTTTCTGAGGTATTGAGGTTACACTTCCAATACCAATCCAACCTTGAAGATTTTCTATTGTTTCAGGCTCTGAAAACACCTGGTCCACAAGTCCAACATTTTTATGGTAGCTTAAACTTTCACCATTAAAAGTTACAATTCCACAGTTTTCCTGTCCACGATGTTGAAGAGCTAAAAGTGAATAATAAATAAAACGAGCCATTCTCCATTCTTTACTAAACCCATATATTCCAACTATTCCACCCAAATTTTTCCACCTTCTAACCTAAAAATTAAATTCAACATATCTACCTTCAACATATTGAGCTTTACCTTTCATTGTATCAGCTAGCTTTTGGGCTTTTGGTGTAGGATACTCGCCAGTTAAACATGCTAAACAAAGGTTTTCCCTACTAATTCCTATCGCATCAACAAGGTTTTCTATTGTCTGATATCCTAGGGAGTCTGCACCTATAATTTTGCATATTTCTTCAACAGACCTTTTCGAGGCTATAAGCTCTCTATGAGTTGCTATGTCTATCCCATAAAAGCATGGGGAAATTATTGGTGGACATGTTATTCTTACATGAACCTCTTTTGCCCCTGCTCTTCTAATCATTTGAATTATGTTTCTAATGGTTGTTCCTCTAACAATACTATCATCAATAAGTATAATTTTTTTGTCTTTAAGCACAGACCTAAGAGGATTTAGCTTAACTCTAACAGCATTCTCTCTTAAATCTTGTTTTGGCATAATAAAGGTTCTATGAATATACCTATTCTTTATTAAACCTTCTGCTACCGGGAGACCTGTATACCTAGCCATTCCTTCTGCAGCAGGTCTTGATGTATCCGGAACAGGAACAATAACATCCGCATCATCTCCACCATAAGTTTTTGCAAGATTTATACCAAGCCTTAACCTAACATCATAAACACTTCTCTCTTCAATCACAGAGTCTGGACGGCTAAAATAAACAAACTCAAACATGCAATAAGCTCTTTTACCTGTTCTCATAAAACACTTTCTTTCAACACCAGAATCAGAAATTAGGATAGCTTCACCAGGTTTAACATCAGAAACAAGTTTTCCACCAAGCATATCAACAGCAACACTTTCAGAAGCACCTATAAAGGCCGAGTCTGTTTCACCAAAACATAAAGGTTTAAACCCTAACGGGTCTCTAAAAATAAGGATTTTTTCATCACCAGTAAGACAGACAGCAGAGTAAGCTCCCTCAACAGATTTTGAAAGCTCTGAAAGAGCATCAAAAAAATCACCTGTTTCTCTAAACTCACGTAACAAAATATTTAATAAAAGTTCAGCATCAGAAGTTGAGGTAAAATAGACTCCACTTTTTCTAAGTTTTTCTTTAAGCTCTACATAGTTTACTATGGTTCCATTATAGGCTAAAGCTGTACTGTCAAGGTTAAAGGGTTGAGCATCTGTTAGGCTTGATTTTCCAACAGTTGAATATCTTACATGACCTATTCCAAACCTACTTTTAAGCATTGATAACTCTGTCAAGGATAATGCTTCAGCAACAAGCCCCATTTCCTTTCTTAGATAAAGGCCTCCATTACCAGTTGTTAAAGCAATTCCAGCAGATTCTTGTCCACGATGCTGAAGAGCCATAAGCCCATAAAAGATATTTTCTGCAACATTTCCCTCTTTATCATGAATACCTATTACTCCACAAGCTTCTTTTAGACTCATGGTTTTCAACCTACACTCCCTCCATAGCTTTTGGTATTGCTTCCTTCCATGTTTTCTCCATTAAACTAACAGAACACTCAACAACCTCATTCAAACCCCTCATAAGAATAAACCTATCATCATCAACAACCTCCCCTATAACATTTGCTGGAGCACCCCATTTACTAGCAATTTTTAATATCTCTTCCGCCGACTCTTTACCCGATGTTGTTAAAACAACCCTTGAATAAGACTCTGAAAACAGTAGTTCATCAAGCCTTATCAGCCTAGCTGATGG
Source organism: uncultured Candidatus Bathyarchaeia archaeon (assembly GCA_964484995.1). Classification (GTDB taxonomy): domain Archaea; phylum Thermoproteota; class Bathyarchaeia; order Hecatellales; family Hecatellaceae; genus EX4484-218. Next base: position 17,995 of record CAZAHF010000001.1, read on the forward strand.
AACATTTGAAAGGTCTACCCTAACACCCATCTTCCCCTTTATAGCCATTAAAGCTAAGGCTACAGCAAGCCCACCTTTTGAACAGTCATGAGCCGCGGTTACAAGCCCATTTCTAATAGCCTCCATAACAGTTTGAACTGTTGCTTTTTCTCTTTTTCCATCAGCTTTTGGAGGTTTTCCACCAGTTAAATTATGAATTTCATGGTAGTATTCCGATCCTCCAAGCTCTGGATAAGTTTTTCCAACTAAAACTATGAGGTCTCCATGATTCTTAAAGGCCATAGTAGTTATCCAATCTAAGTTTTCAATTAAACCTAACATTACAACTACAATGCTTGGCTTAACCGCAACCTTTGTTTTTTCATCTTCATTATAAAAGCTAACATTTCCGCCTACACATGGTATCCCTAAAGCTTTACTCATGTAAGCTAAACCCTCAACTCCACGTTTAAACTGCCAAAAAACTTCAGGGTTTTCTGGATTACCAAAATTACAGCAGTCCGTATAGGCTAAAGGTTCTGCCCCAACACAAACAACATTTCTTGCAGCTTCAGCAAGAGCACCAGCAGACCCATTAAACGGATCCAAATAGCTATGACGACTATTACAGTCAGCTTTTGCTGCAATAGCCCTATCTGTTTCAAGAATTCTAAGAACAGCAGCATCAGAGTTTCCTGGTTTTAAAATTGTTCTAACACCAACCTCATGGTCATACTGTTGGTAGACCCACTCTTTACATGCAATATTTGGTGCTTCTAGAAGCCTGTAAAGAGTTTCTGAAAGGTCTTCTGGCTCCTTAGGTTTCTTAACATTTAAAAGCCTTTTAAGGTAGGATGGTTTTTTAGCTTTTCTTCTAACTATTGGTGCTTCAGCCAAATATTTTGGTGGAATTGAAGCAACAACTTCTCCCTTAAATTTTGCAACAAGCAAACCTGTATCTGTAACCTTTCCAATAATCGAGTAAGAAATTTCATATTTTTCCAGAATTCTTTTAACTTCATCAACTCCCTTAGGATCAACAGCAAGCAGCATTCTTTCTTGAGACTCTGAAAGTAGAAGCTCATAAGGATTCATACCTTCTTCACGAACATGTATCTTCTCTAACTCAATTTCAACACCAGTCCCGCCTTTAGCAGCCATTTCCGAAGTTGCACATGTTAGACCTCCACCACCGAGATCTTTTACTCCATGCACATAACCAGTCCCTAAAATTTCAAGTACAGCCTCAATAAGAAGCTTTTTTGTAAAGGGATCTCCAATCTGAACTGAAGGTCTATCTTCCTCAGACTTTTCACCTATAGTTTTTGATGCGAAGGTTACACCATGAATTCCATCTCTTCCTGTTGCACCACCAATAAGAACAAGTAAATCTCCTGGATGTTCAAACTTAGCTAAGAATATTTTATCTTTTTTTGCTACACCGTAACATGCAACATTAACCAAACAGTTTGTCTCAAAACTTTCATCAAACTCTACCTCACCAGCAACCGTTGGAATACCTATACAGTTTCCGTAATCACCTATTCCTTTAACAACATAACGGAAAAGCCATTTTGTACGTCCAGTGTTTAATTTACCAAACCTTAAAGGGTCTATGAGCAAAATAGGCCTTGCACCTGTAGCAAGAATATCTCTAACAATTCCACCTATACCTGTTGCAGCCCCATTATATGGTTCAATAGCTGAAGGATGATTATGGCTTTCAACTTTAAACGCTACTACATAACCATCTCCAACATCAACAATACCTGAGTCATAACCAGGACCAACAACAACTCTGGGTGAGGTTGTAGGTAGCTTCTTAAGAACTGGCCGGCTACTCTTATAAGAACAGTGCTCAGACCACATAATATCAAACATTCCCCATTCAGCAGGAGTAGGCTCTCTACCTAAAAGCCTCCTAATAGTTTTAATCTCTCTGTTTGAGAGGTTTACCTTAACAGGGATAGTTTTAGACTTAACCATAATCACCATCCATTAACACTTCAAAAACCTAATCATAGACTCAAAAAGTAGCAGTCCATCGTTATCTTTGTAAGGACTCAAAATTTTTTCTGAGGCTCTTTCAGGATGAGGCATAAGTCCAACAACATTTCCTTTAGGATTACAAACAGAAGCTATATTTTCCACAGAACCATTTGGATTTGCTTTGGAGGTTATTTTTCCATTCTCATCAACATACCTAAAAACTATCTGCTGTCCTTTCTTCATCCTCTTTAATTCCTCTTTAGTGTTAAAGTATCTTCCTTCCTTATGGGCTATGGGTATGTGAAGAAGCTTTCCTTCCGGAATTAAAGAAGTAAAAGCTGTTTTATTTGTTTCACATTTTAAAGTTACCCATTTACAAACAAACCTTAAACAGTCATTTGGCAAGAGTGCTCCTGGAAGAAGCCCTGCCTCAATAAGAATTTGAAAACCGTTACATATACCAAGTATAGGTCTACCATCCTCAGCCATTTTTCTTACTTCATCCATAGCTGGACTGTGAGAAGCAATTGCACCGCTTCGTAAATAATCTCCATAAGAAAAACCACCAGGAAGTATAACAGCATCATAAAAATTGTTCTTGAAAAACTTATGCCAAACAAGATCCGTAGGAACACCTAAAACATTCTTTAACACGTAAACAACATCATAATCACAGTTCGAACCTGGAAACTGGATAACTGCAATTCTCATTCTTTAAAACCTCTAACACGAATTTTATGGGTATGAACAACCGGGTTGTAAATTCTTAAAGCATTACACATATCAAAAACAATTTTCTCAGCCTGCTTCTTATCATTAGCATCAACTAAAACCTTAAGATATTTTCCAGTCCGAACAGACTTTACACTTTCATAACCACCTTTAAGAATCAAATCTTTATAGATTGTTTCACCTTCAGGGTCTCTTGCAGCAGGCTTATTTTCTATAATAACCTCAACAGTATAGGTTTTTGTCTTCATTTTGGCTCCTTTCCCACAATTAATTTGTAGGTTTGAACATAGGTTTGGAGAACCTTATCTAAATCTGCCCCTTCCCTATAGACATCCTTATCCATAGATTTACCTGTTTTTAAATCCCAAAGCCTCATACAATCAATATTTAACTCATCACCAACCCTAAGTTTCCCATTTTTATCTCTGCCAAACTCAAGCTTAAAGTCAACAAGCTGTAAACCAAGCTTCTGCATAAAACTACTTAAAACCTTATTAACTTTCAAAGTGATCTTTTTTATCTCGTTTATTTCCTTTTTACTCATCAAACCAAAAACTTTTAGATGTTCTTCAGAGAGAAGCGGGTCATGGAATAAATCGTTTTTAAGATAAAACTCGATAAGAGGAGTTTTAAGTTTTTCACCCTTCTTAAAGAACGGGTAATTCTTAACAAGATGGCCTGCAGCAATATTTCTACATACAACCTCAACAGGAATCATATTAAGTTTTTTAACTCTCATTGTTGAAGAGTTAACCATTCCAATAAAATGGGTAGGGATACCTCTTCTCCTAAGTAGACTAAAAATTTTTGCCGAAACACCAGCATTAATTACACCTTTCCCAGGAAGAATATCGTGTTTTTTACCATCTAAAGCTGTAACATCATCTTTAAACTTTAACAGAACCTCATCTTCTACAGATGAAGCATAAACTATCTTTGTTTTACCTTCAGCAAGCTTTCTAAGCAATGTTTTCATAATTAAAAATTGATTAATAGCTATAAAAAAATTTTTAAATAAAAAATTTTAAAAAAAGAAAAAATTTTACAAAAATATGTAAAAGACCTCAATAAAAATATACTTAAAAATAGAATAAAATAGAGTTAACTATTAAAGTTTTGTTTGGATTCTTCTAATAAAAAATATTATTAAAGCAAAAATCTAAATATCCCCTTAAGCATAGGAAGTTTCGTGTGAGGTAAGACAAAGGGAGAACAAAGATGACAAGTGAAACAATAAAAAAACCTATTGTTTTTCTAATGAAAAATTTACAGAGTAATGTTAGAGTTAGATTAAAGAATGATTTAGAATATCGTGGAAGACTTGTTCAATGTGATAGTTATATGAACCTTATTATTGATAATGCCACCGAATATCATAATGGAGATCCTGTTGCAGACTATGGAAATATCTTTATTCGGGGAAACAACATAATTTTTATCTCTTTTGAATAAAGACTAACTATTAACAATAGGTTTAGTGAGAAAGAGTGAAGAAGGTTCTCATAGAAAAACTTACTGGAAAACCAGTTATAAAACAAAACATAGAAATTGTTGAAAGAAAGGGGAGAGGACATCCAGACTATATTGCTGATGCTTCAGCTGAAAAGTGTAGTCAAAAACTTTGCGAATATTATCTTGAAAAACTTGGTGTAATTCTACATCATAACGTTGATAAAGGTTTGGTTGTGGGGGGGAAGTCAAATCCGAAGTTTGGTGGAGGGGAAGTTTTAGAGCCGATAGAAATAATAGTTGCTGGAAGAGCATCAACTCAAGCAAAAAAAGAGGGTAGGATTATTAATATTCCAGCTGAAGAAATAGGTGTTAACGCTATAAGAGAGTTCCTAAAGGGAAACTTTAGATTTTTAGATCCTGAAAAACATGTAAAAATAAGCTGCAAAATTAAGCAGGGCTCAGTCGACTTAGTGAAGATTTTTGAGTCAAAAAGAACTGTTCCATTAGCAAATGATACTTCTTTTGGAGTTTGTTTTGCACCTTTAACCCCAACAGAAAAACTTGTTCTTGAAACCGAGAAATATTTAAACTCGGAAAAATTAAAAAAAGAGCTTCCAGAAGTTGGTGAAGATATTAAGGTTATGGGGTTAAGACAAAAAAACAAGATTAGACTTACAATTTCAGCAGCAATGATAAGTAGTTTAATTCCTGATAAAAGCCATTATCTAAACATAAAGGAGGAAATATGTAACAGAGTTAAAGACTTTGCTTCAAAAATAGTAGAAATGGATGTTGATGTTCGTGTAAATACTGGGGACAACCCTAGAAGAGGAATATTTTATCTTACAGTAACAGGAACATCAGCTGAACAGGGAGATGACGGAAACCCTGGAAGAGGAAACAGGGTTAATGGACTAATAACACCATGTAGACCTATGAGTCTTGAAGCTACAGCTGGAAAGAATCCTGTTAACCATGTTGGAAAAATCTATAATGTTTTAGCTAAAATTATGGCTGAAAAAATTTATAGAGAGGTTAAAGGTATAGAGGAAGTCTATGTGAGAATTCTTAGTCAAATAGGAAAACCGATAAATCAACCTCAAACCACGAATATTCAGGTTATGTTAGAAAAGGGGTATTCCTTAGCAAACATTGCTGCTGACATTAAGTCTATTGTTGATGAAGAAATAGCAAACCTTTCAAATTTGACGGACTCTATTGTTAAAGGAAAATTTGAGCTTTTCTAATTTTTCCACCTTTTTTAACGATGTTTAAAGAGTTTTCAACCGAAATTTTTAGTTTAAGTTTACGCCAAAAATATTTTGCAAGATTTTCAATATCCCTTTTAAGAAGCTCATCAGCTTGAGGATGGCTTAAAGTTACATATTGCGGCCAATCTATTATCTGTATTTTTCCATCTTCTGCTAACAAAATATTGTATTCACTAAGGTCGGCATGAATAATTCCCGCCTTTTTGTAGGCTTTTTGGATGTTTCTAAGTATACTCAAAAAAACTTTCTCAGGGTTTGGTATAGATTTAAGCTCATTTAACTGAACACCTATAATTTTCCCCATAAGCACCGCATGCCTATTTTGAGCTACTGGTTTTGGAACAGATACTCCACAACTATACAGCTTTTTTAATGCCTCATACTCTTTTTCAGCAGCAGCTTTTGAACGGAAAATCCAAAAAGTTTTTGGTTCAGTATAGTTTCTAAACTTTACAGTTTGTCTAAAACTTATTCTTCCAAGCCTATGAAATTTTATAGCTACCTCCTCATTTTTTGGTGTTAATGCTTCATAAACATCAGCTTCTTTCCCTAACCCTAAGCAGCTTCCAACAGCAGAAAGAAAATCAGCTTTAACAAAGACGTTTAAAGCTAAAAAATCATAACCCATATAGTTTAGTGAATATCCCTCATATGGTACTGTTATTCTTCTAACAAGCCTTAACCTATGAATTCTTTGAATTCGATAGATAGCCTCATCCTCAGGTAAATTTGAGTAGGCTACGATTCTATTAACAGGAACATATCCATAAGTTTTCATTCCTATTTCTACTGCCAAAAGCACACGAAAATCTTCAGTTTCAAGTTCTCGAAACTTTTCCATAAAAGATTTAAAAGACATAACTTAAACCATAAAAGAAAATTTTAGGGTTATAGAGTTTTCCCGTATTTTCTTTTTAAGCATGCAGAAATAAACCCATAAAATACAGGACTTGGCCTGTTTGGTCTACTCTTAAATTCTGGATGAAACTGAGTTCCAACATGAAAAAGATTCTTTGGAAACTCAAAAACCTCTATTCTTCTACCGTCAGCGCTTTTACCAGAGAAAACCAGCCCATTTCTCTCCAAAAGATCCCAATATTCAGGGTTAACTTCAAACCTATGTCTATGCCTCTCATATATGACACTAGAACCATAAAGTTTATGGATTAAGGTTCCGGGTTTAAGATGGATTTCATGGGCACCAAGTCTCATAGTCCCACCCATAACTTTAACATTTTTTTGTTCAGGAAGATAATCTAAAACTGGGTATGGTGTATTCGGGTTATTTTCAACGCTATTTGCGTCCTTTAACCCGCAAACGTTTCTTGCAAAATCCACAATAGCCATTTGAAAACCAAAGCATATCCCGAGAAACGGAATATTCTTCTCTCTTGCATATCCAATAGCTAAAATTTTTCCTTCAGTTCCTCTTACACCAAAACCAGGAGGAACAATTATTCCATCATAAACATTTAAAATCTCAAGCTTAGAAGAATTTTCCTCAAAAGTTTCTGTTTCAATCCAGTCTATGGTTACATTTGTTTGAAGAGCAGCACCAGCATGTTTTAACGCCTCATTTATGCTTATATAGGAGTCGGCAAGCTTAGCATATTTACCACACATAGCAACTTTTACTTCATATTTTGGGTTAAGATATCCCTCTAAGGTTTTAATCCACGAATCCCAAACAGGTTTTCTTTCAGGTAAACCCATCCTTCTACAAATATAATCCCCCATCCCTTGCCTATCAAAAATTAATGGTAACTCGTAGATGCATTTTATGGTTGGGGAGCAAAAAACACCTTTCTCTTCAACATTAGCAAATAAGGCTATCTTTTTTTGAACTTCAGGCTCAATCATTACACTACATCTTGCAAGAATAATATCGGGTTGAATACCTATTCTTCTAAGCTCATTAACACTATGTTGAAGCGGCTTTGTTTTCTGCTCTTTTGTTGTTTCCAAAATTGGAACAAGGGCAACATGAACAAAAAGTGTATTCAGAAATCCTTCTTCAAGCCTTAACTGTCTAACAGCTTCAAGAAAGGGTAACCCTTCAATATCGCCTGTTGTCCCCCCAATCTCCGTCAAAACTACGTCAGCCTTTGTTTTTTCAGCAACTCTTCTTATCCTCATTTTTATCTCATCGGTTATATGGGGAATTATCTGAACACATTTGCCTAAGTATTCTCCCCGTCTCTCTTTTTCAATTACACTCCCATAGATTTGGCCTGTTGTTATATAATGGTCTTTGGTCATTGAAACATCTAGAAACCTTTCATACCAGCCAAGATCTAAGTCTGTTTCGCTTCCATCATCAGTTACAAAAACTTCACCATGCATAAAAGGGTTCATCGTCCCTGCGTCAACATTAACATAAGGATCTATCTTAATTGCTGTTACACTGAAACCTCTTACCTGAAGCATTTTTCCTATAGAAGATGCTGTTACCCCCTTACCTACGCTTGAAAGCACCCCTCCAGTAACAAATATATATTTTGTCAACAGCCAGCCCTCTATAATTAGCCGTTACTTTACACATAAATTTTTCCGTGACGGATAAGTTAAATTTTTTAGACCGATTGATGTAAAAACTGAATGTTAAGAGTTCTACTGGTGGAGGGGTTTTTCTGAGCCTAGAAATGAAATGTAAAATGGTTTCATGGGAGGAAGTTTATAGTTTTTGTAAGAGTTTAGCTAGGAAAGTTGAGGAGTCTGGTTATGAGCCTGAAACTATTATAGGTTTGGCTCGTAGCGGTTTTGTTCCTTCACGTTTACTTTCAGATTTTCTTGGTATAACTGATCTTGTATGTTTGAAAGTTGAACATTGGCTTGATACTACTGGTGAACATAAAGATGAAGCAACGATACCCTACCAGATACCCTTCAAAATTGAAGGTCGAAAAGTTCTGGTTGTAGATGATATTGTAGACACAGGTAAAAGCATGAATATTTCTATAGACTACATAAAAAAGTTTAAGCCAAAAGAAGTTAAATCTGCAGTTATGCAATATATTACTTCTTCTCAGCATATCCCTGACTACTATGTGGTAAAGGTAACTGATTGGACATGGTTTATTTACCCCTGGAATAAGGTTGAAGACTTATGTAACCTAACTCTAAGACTACTAAAAAAATCAGAGCAAGGATTAACCCTAAACCAAATAAAAAACGGTTTTAAGGAAAAATACGGTTTAGAAGTTGACTTTGAAACTTTAGATGAAATAGTAGAAACATTAAGAAAAAGAAGAAAAGCTGTCTTTTTTGACGGGTTATGGAAATCTATTTAAACCTTAACCTTAAATCTGAGCGTTTCTTAGTGCTTCACCACAACTACAACCACGTTTTTTCGGGATTTTTGGTATAACCTCATAAATTAGTCTTTTAACATTCTCCACATTTTTATGTAAAGTTTCAGCAAGCTCTTTTGCACTTAAAGGTCTTGGATGCCAAACATCATAGTCTGTTACAAGAGAAATGTTTGCATAACATATTTCAAGCTCTCTAGCTAAAACAACCTCAGGGTACTGAGTCATGTTAATTACCTCCCAACCAAAACTTTTAAACCAGTGACTTTCAGCTTTGGTGCTAAACCTTGGACCTTGAACAACAACCACCGTTCCCTTTTCATGAATCCTTAAGCCAAGCTTTTCTCCTGTTTTAACTATAATTTTTCTAAGTTCTGGACAGTAAGGTTCAGCCATAGAGATATGGGTTGTTACTGGGCCGTCATAAAAGGTATCTTCTCTACCTGTTGTTCTATTAACAAACTGGTCGCAAATAACAAAATCTCCTATCCTAATATGTGGTTGAAGACTTCCAACAGCGCAGGGGGCAATTATTCTTTTAACTCCAAGCCTTTTTAAAGCCCATAGGTTTGCTTTGTAAGGGATTTTGTGAGGGGGATACTGATGATGTCTTCCATGTCTTGGAAGAAAAGCAACTCTCCTTTTTGAAATCTCACCTATAGCTATTCTGTCGGAAGGTGAACCATAAGGTGTGTCAATTTTAACCTCTTTTGGGTTAGCTAAAAGGCTGTATAGACCTGTTCCACCAATAATAGCTATCTCGGCTCTTTCCAATATCCAACTCCCCAAACAAAAAATATTTTTGTTTGAAACATAAAAACTATGTCAAAATTTAAGTTTAGAGGTTAAGAGAGGAAAAGATTTCCATGGTAACCAAAAGTGAACAAGACTTAATTCAAAAATTAAGCTTATTATTAAGAGAGGATGAGACGACTGCAAAGATAATCTTTAAAACTCTAAGCTTAGGTAAACGTAGAATCAGTTTTAAAGAAATTTTTTCTTTAGCCTCACCTTTACCAACTAATAAACAACAGGAAAAAAATCTTGTTAAAGAAGCAGTTTTAGCCATGTGTTGGTGGAAGCTTCTTCTGCCTACAAACAGAAACCATAACTTATCTTGGAAAGATTCCTCTTGTAAAGCTGAACTTGAAGAAGTTTATGAAATACCTGCATGTATAAGTTATGTATTTGAAAAGTTTTACACTCAAGGAGTATGGGACTACAAGTTTGCTGTTTTTAAATATTTTGAGGATATCAAGGAACCACATAAAAACTTGATTCTAAAAATAGTTGAGGATGTTTTAAAGGAAGCTTATGGGAGAAGTTTTGTTAGTGCATCAATGATAAAAAGAATTTGTAAAAAGAATGGTTATCCGGAAGATAGAATAGGAGTATTAATTGCAGAATTAAAAGGAGGAGGTTTCATAAGTCCATTCATAACTCTTATAAGAAAGAACTTTCAGGAGAAAGAGGAGGGTTGTCTGACTGAGGAAGGTCCTGTTTATGAATTAAACAAAGCTCTCTTCATAAACTATAAAAAAGTAGATTCCTATTAGCTAAATTGGTTCTATAATTGTTTTTGATCCGTTACTTGTAAACTCTGAGTCGGTTAATTTCACTTTTTTACCTGAAAACTTTTCATAAATGACCATGGCTATTAAGGCAAAACGACATGTTAATTTTTCTGGCTTTAAAGTTGAATGGACACGTTTAGCATAAACACATTCTTCGACATTAAAAACATATTTTTCTTCTCCTACTTTCTCAAACCAAGCATTCCTAACTAAACCCGAACTTTTTAGCATCATTACATATTTGTTTAAAGCATGCTCTAAATTTTCGCCTTTAACTAAATCTAAACTCATTTTTTCACAAATTTTTCTTAGAGAGTCAAGAACCATACGTGTAAGGTAAGGGTAAGGAAAAACACATAGGTTACGAAGGGTTTCCTGGTAAGCAAAAAGTAAAAGATGGGAAAGAATCTCAGCTTCAGACGTTTTCTTTTCGTTATTCACGTTTTATCCTCCAATCTAGCTTTCTTAACCAGCAGATAACCAGAATCCTTTTTCCAAACTTTTTTAACTTCCAAAAACTCTATTCTTTTTCTAAAGAAGGGAGCATCTTTTACAAACGTTTCCCCTTCACCTCCCTCAAGTGAAAGATGGATTCCAAACCTTTTATTGAGAACTTTAAGCTCTTCTAATGCATCTAGGTCAAGTTTTCGGTTAAGCCATTTTTCTGTTAAACCTTCAGCAGCTACAGCTGTAAAAACAACCTCAAATCCTTCACTAATAATCTCTTTTAAAAGTTTCTCAGGGTCCATATGCCAAAGAGGAGTTAAACTTATGAGATCGGTTTCATTACAAACCTTTTCTATTCTTGTTTTTTGGTAGACACTTTCAACAGCTCCAGAAACTAAGGCTTCAAACTTTAACCTGTTTTTAAGGTTTTCTACTGCTTTTTTAAGGTCTAAAACTTCTTCTTCTTTTCTACCCTTAGTTATAACGGTATGAAGAGGGATACCCATAGCTTTAGATTGAAGAGGAGTTAAACTTATACATGGATAGTGGAACATCCATGACTCCGGATTTAAGGGTTTAACCGTTAAAAGTCCAACAACATCATACCCCATTTTAATGGTTTTCCAAACACTAAAAGTTGAGTCTTTTCCACCAGAGAAAAGAGCTAAAACCCTTAAAGTCTCCATGGATTCTTCACAAAAGATGAACCAAAAAGGTTAATTAGTGTTTTTCTAAAAATAATGCACAATAGCTTGGGGTGGTTAGAGGGAAAAACTTTGCCTTGTAAAGTTGTTGTAGGTGGATTTTGGGGAGATGAGGGAAAAGGAAAGATCATTTCTTATTTAGCTTTAAGAGATAGAATTGATATTGGTGTTAGGGGTGGTGTTGGACCTAACGCTGGGCATACTGTTGAATTTGAGGGAAGAGTTTACAAACTTAGAATGCTTCCAAGCACATTCATAAATGAGAAGTCACGTGCTTTAGTTGGTGCTGGTGTTCTTGTAAATCCAAAAATTTTTCTTGAAGAAGTGAAAGCAACAGGTTGCGGGAAAAGAGCGGGATTAGACCCTAATTGTGCAATTATAGAGGAGAAACATATAGTGGAAGATAAAAAATCAGCTTATCTCTCAAAGAGAATAGGAACAACAGGAAGCGGTACAGGACCATGCAACGTTGACAGAGTTAGAAGAAAAGCCAAAACAGCAAAAGATATTCCTGAACTTAGAGATTTTTTGGTTGATGTTGCTTTTGAGATAAACAAAGCTTTAGACGAAGAAAAAAATGTTTTGGTTGAAGGAACCCAAGGAACTTTCTTATCGCTCTATCATGGAACCTATCCTTACTGTACCTCAAAAGACGTTACAGCATCCTCTATTTGTGCTGATGCTGGTATAGGGCCGACAAAAATTGATGAAGTACTTGTTGTTTTTAAGGCTTACATAACAAGAGTTGGTGGTGGACCGTTACCAGGTGAAATCCCCCAAGAAGAAGCTGAAAAACGTGGTTGGCTTGAAGTTGCAACAGTTACGGGAAGAGTTAGAAGAGCTGCTCCTTTTAACATAGATTTAGCTAAAAGAGCTGTTATGCTTAACAGTGCAACTCAAATAGCCATAACAAAACTTGATGTTTTATATCCTGAATGTAGAGGGGTAAAAAGATATGCGGATCTCCCGGATGAAGCAAAAAACTTTCTTAAAAACATAGAAAACTCTATTGGTGTACCAATAACCTTAATAGGTACAGGTCCAGACATTTACGACATTATAGACTTAGAAGCTTCCGGCAGAATTAGCCCCGTAGAAAAACGCAAATAAAATGTTAAAACACTTGTAATCCGTTTTAAAGTTTTTTAGTTTCAATTTTTTCCTGAAGTGCTACAAGATAACTTCTTGCAGAAAAAACCTTCTCATAAACCTTCTCTATTTGTTTTTCTTTACAGAGCTGTAATGACTCTTGAAGAAGTTCTTGAGCCTTAACTATATATTCAACCATGTCAAGATTCTGATTCTTGTTTTGGGAGGGAGAGGGACTCTTTTTTCCCTCTGTTTTTGTTTGCATTCTTAACATGAAGAGTAAATATTCAACCTCTGAAGATGTGTTCCAAACTCTTTTATTTACTTCCTCAAAATCTTTTTTAATGTATGCTTTTAAGGCTAGGTCTAACTCTTCTAAAGCCTTTTGAATTAAATCTTCAACTTCAACAATATTCAAATTTTCCCCTTACCCATAAACAAATGTTTTTCACGTTTAAGTTTTATTCTAAGAAGCTGAAACCTCAAAAACCTTATTATGTTTAGCTAAAAATTTCTCCCAATCTATTCTCCAAATCAAAAAAACTATAAGTCCAAGAAGTATAGCTGTAACAAGAGTAAGAGTTAGAGATAAAAATGGTGAGATTTCCTCTGTAAATGAGCGGATAAGCGAACCGGTATATCTTCCACCCATAATTATTACATAAAACATGGCTAACTTACCTATTAAACATGGGAAGAAAACTCTAAAAAAATTAAAACGAGCTAATCCTAAGGGCACAAAAATAAGGTCGTCTGGAAGAGGTGTAAAAGCAAAAAGAAAAATTAGTAGAGGCCAAATGTTTTTATGTTTCATTAAAACCTTTAACATAGCATCAAACTTTCTTCTTGTTTTTTCACCTACAACCCCTTTTGCAGCATAACCAACAGTATATCCTACAATTTCTCCTAAAGCAGAACCTACTCCCGCTGAAATCATTAAAAAAATAGGGTTAAGGTTTGTATTAGCACTTAACCAGAAAATCACTACCGTGTAGGGAATAGGAAAAACTATAGATGAGGCCCCAATAAGGCTTACTAAAAAAACACCTATAAACCCAAACTGAATTGCCAGGTTGTAAAGAAGGTTTTCCAAACTTAACCACTTATATTGTATACTTAATCTTTATCTTTTTTCACTACTTCTACTTGAAAACTTTTATCCTTAACTATTTGTCTGTAATAATGTTTGTTAAACATTCTAGTTGAAGGCGAAACACTATTAACCTATTAATATTTGGAAGATTGTTAGTGTAGAAGGGGGAGAAGGAGGCTTAACTGTAATGGTGGAGAGAAAACGGTGGGAAAACAACTTTAGTGAGTGGTTTCAAGAGATTATAGCTAATGCTGAAATTATGGATTATAGGTATCCTGTTAAAGGTTGTGGTGTCTGGCTACCCTACGGGTTTAAGCTTAGAAATAACGTGATAAACCTTATAAGAAAACTTTTGGATGAAAAGGGACATGAAGAAATACTTTTTCCCCTAATGATTACCTCAAGAATGATAGGTAAAGAATCCGAGCATATTGGAAGTTTTGAAGAGCAAATTTTTTGGGTAACTCATGCTGGAAAAAGAGAGCTTGATGAAAAACTTGCTCTTAGACCCACAAGTGAAACCGCTATTGCACCCATGCTTAAGCTTTGGATTCGTTCTCATGCAGACTTACCTAAAAAATACTATCAGATTGTAAGTATTTTCCGTTATGAAACAAAGGCGACAAGACCTCTTATTAGACTCAGAGAAGTTACAACATTTAAAGAAGCCCATACTTCTCATGAATCTTATGAAGATGCTGAAAGACAGGTGAAAGAGGCAGTAGAAATATATAGCAAATTTTTTGACGAGTTATGCTTACCCTACATTATCTCTAAAAGACCTGAATGGGATAAGTTTGCTGGAGCCTTATACTCAATAGCTTATGATACAGTTTTTCCTGATGGACGTACTCTTCAAATAGGAACAATCCATAATCTTGGGCAAAACTTCTCTAAAGCATTTGAAATAACGTTTGAGACAAAAGACGGATCTAGAGACTATATTTGGCAAACATGTTATGGGATATCTGAACGTGTTATTGCGGCTGTCATTGCTGTTCATGGAGACGACCATGGACTTGTTTTACCGCCTACAATTGCTCCAATTCAAATAGTTATAATTCCTATACCATACAAAGGATATGAAGAAAAAGTTTTGGAGAAGTGTAAAAAAGTAGAAGAAACATTAAGAAAAGCAAATTTAAGAGTTAAACTGGATCCGAGAGAAAAGCTAACCCCTGGAGCTAAGTTTTTTGAGTGGGAGCTTAAAGGTGTCCCCCTAAGAATTGAGGTGGGCCCTAAAGATTATGAGGAGGAAACTTTAACTTTTGTTAGAAGAGACAGCTTAGAAAGGGTAAGAGTTAAAGACGTAGAAGTTGTTGAAAAAACGTTGGAGTTACTTAATAAAATTCATGAATCCTTAAGGAAAAGAGCCTTAAAATATCTTTGGAGTAAAGTTTGTAGAGCTGAGAGTATTGAAGAGGTTGTTAAACTTACAAGTGAAAAGCCTTTAATTGTTGAAACAGGTTGGTGTGGAAAATCTGAGTGTGGTATAGCCTTAGAAGAAAAAACAAACCTAAATGTTCTGGGAACACCAGTTAATAACGAAAAACCTCCTGAAAACATGAAATGTCTAATTTGTGGTGAAAAAGCAAGGTTTCTAGTTAGAATAGCAAAATCCTATTAGTAGGAAAACTCTACAGATAAAAGGAAAACTAAATTAATGGTTTCTTCCCACATTAAGATAGTTAGGATAGTTAGGTTAAGGATGGAATTATATGCCTAAAAAAAGAAAAAGCAGAGGTAGGTCAAAAGGAGGAAAAGGTAGAAGCGAGCTTGTTCATTGTAGTGGATGTGGCTGCCTTGTTCCAAGAGACAAAGCAAAAAAAGTAACCGCCTGGGTTTCGTTTGTAGACCCTGTTTTAGCTAAAGAGCTTAGAGCTCAAGGTGCTTTTATTCCAAGAGAAAAGGTTGTAAAGTACTATTGTATCTCATGTGCTGTTTATAGAGGGATTGTAAAAGTTAGAGCTAAAGAAGAAAGAAAAATAGCTAGACCGCTTTAGAAGCTAATAAACAACACTATTTTTTGAGGGGCATTATTATTTGAGTGTTAAAAGGCTTATTTCAAAATTAACTAAAGAAAACCTATGGCTTTATATTCTAACAGAGCTTTCAAACAATCCTATGTATGCATATGAGATAGCTAAAGCTTTAAAAAACAAATATAAGATTCCTGTTGCAACAGTCACAACCTATGTTGTTCTCTATAAGATGGAGCGGGAAGGCCTTATAACAAAAAAAGGTTCATCCTCCATAAGTAAGCTTGGAAGAAAATATTATGCGATTACAGAAAAAGGTGTTTCTGCTCTAGATGAAGGAAAAAAAGTTTTACGAGAAACAATTAATATTCTTGAAAAAAGCTTAAACGAGAAGTAGAAACCTGAAGTTTTATTTTCTTAACTGTTTAAATGTGTAAAACATTCTTTGAATAACCGTCGTGTTTGTTAAAATTGCTAAGACTACAAGTCCTACTTCTGGATGGAGAAGGATACTCGTTATAACAAGTATAAGAACTCTTTCAGGTCTTTCTGTTAAACCAACTCCCTCTAGTTTTATGTTTAAGCCTTCAGCTTTAGCTCTAGTGTAGCTTACCAAAATCGAACCTAAAACTGCAAACAAACCCCAAACATAACCATAAACACCAAGAATTGTTTGGTTTGCAAAATGGAAAGTTATACCAAAAAGTACTGCTGCATCAGCGTATCTATCTGTAAGTGAGTCAAGAAAACTTCCAAATAAAGTGTTTTTTCCAGAGATTCTGGCAACAGCACCATCTAAAACATCACAAAAACCCGAAAGTGAAAGAAACAGTGCTGCAACCCAAAAATACCAAAAATTTAGAGGGAAAGCGTAAAAAAATGCAGCAATAATGGAGAGACATAAACCTGAAACTGTTAACATGTTTGGGGTAAACCTAGCTTTTACCAGTTTTACTGCAATTCCTCTAAGCCAACCTTCAACCTTTTCTCTTATCCTTGAAAGCAAGGAGCCTTTTTCTCCTTCTTAACCTTTTAACCTAAAGACTATGATTTGGCTTAAACTAGGTTTGAGATTCTTCTAAAATAAAAGTTTTATCACAAAATTTTTAGTAATGTTAAGGGAAAGTAAACTTAAATCTAACAACATAGAAGATTATGCTTAAAAAAGTAGACTATACTCTAAGAGGTTAAAGTTAACATGGGTAAGGTAGCTTCAGGAACAAAATGTAGTGTTCCAGAATGTACAGCTGAAGCTGTAAAATCTGTTTCAGTTGAAAAGGCTAAAATTGGAGGTTTTAATGTTTCTGGTGGGAAAAGAGTTTATCTTTGTAAAACTCACTATAAGCAGTTAAAGAAAAACCTAAAAAAAGAAAAGCTTATTGAAAAATGGAGATACATGAGGTAGAGATGGTAGTTAGATGAGAATTTTACTTATTCATGCTGACAGGTTTGGATGGACAGCTAAAGAAAAAGCACTTAAAGATGCTGAAGAGCTCAAACATAACCAAAAATTCTATTTAACAAACGATGTTCTTGTTGTTTTTTGTGCTGTTGAAAAAGTGGATGAAAAAAATCCTGAACAGATTTTAGAAAAAACCGTAGGTTCTATTGTGGAGGTGGCTGAGAAAGTTAAAACTCAAAATATGGTTGTTTATCCCTATGCTCATCTTTCCCCAGAACTTGCTTCTCCAAAAATAGCTACAACTCTGCTTAAAAAGTTAAATGAAAAGCTTACAGAAAAAGGGTATAAAGTTAAGTTGGCACCTTTTGGCTGGTATAAAAGTTTTGAGTTGGTTTGTAAGGGACATCCTCTCTCAGAACTTTCAAGAGTAATCACTCCAGAGGAGGTTGAGGAAAAACCTCAACCCGCAGAAAAGAATGTTTACAAGGTGTTAACACCAACTATGGAGGTTTTAGATCCTGAAAACTATCAGTTTAAGCAGGGGGAAGAGAATTTTAGGTTTCTTGTTGAAAAGGAAGCTCTTGGTAAAGAGTTTGCTGGTGGAGAAAAACCAAAATATCTTGACTACTGTAAAAAGTTTGGTTTTGAGTGGGAGCATTTTTCAGATCTTGGTCATATGCGGTATGAACCTGAAGCTAACCTGATTTTTGAACTTGTTGCAGAATATTCTAGAAGTCTTGTTGATTCTCTTGATTTTCCAGTTTATCATGTTCGTGGAACAAATATGTTTGATCTTTCAGTTCCGGCTGTTAGTGAACATGCAAAACTTTTTGGTGGAAGACTTTATGAGATTAAAACTGATAAACGTAGTCTTGTATTAAGATATGCTGCATGTCACCAGCAGTTTGCCATGTTAAAAGACTGGATTATAAGCTATAAGGATCTTCCTTTTGGTGTTTTTGAGATTGCTGACAGTTATAGGTTTGAACAAGAAGGGGAGCTTCTTCTATGTTTTAGAGTAAGAAAGCTTCACATGCCTGATCTTCACATTTTATGTAAAAATATGGATGAAGCAAAAAAATATGCTTTAATAATTCATAAGAAGATTTATGAGGAAATAAGAAAGATTGGAAGAGACTATGTTTCACTTTATAACACGACCAAAGAATATTTTGAAGAAAATAAAGAGTTTTTTAGGGAGCTGTTAGAGGTTGAAAAAAAACCTGTTTTACTATGTTTTGTTCCTGAGAAAAAATACTATTGGGTTTTAAATATTGAATATAATGTTATTGACGAGCTTAATCGTCCAAGAGAAATTGCAACCTTCCAGATAGATGTTGGGAACTCTAAAAGGTTTAACATAACTTTTACAGATGCTGACGGGTCAAAAGCCTATCCGATAATAATCCATACTGCTTTAATAGGTACAATTGAGAGGTACATATTTACAATGTTTGATTTGGCAGTAAAAAATGAGAAAGAAGGTAAACCTCCCATGCTTCCTGTTTGGCTTTCACCAGTCCAAGTTCGGGTTATTCCTGTTTCAGAAAGACTGCTTAAATTTGCAGAAGAAGTTGTTGAGAAACTGGAAAAAGAGAGGATTCGTGTTGATTTAGATGATACTGACGAAACTTTAGCAAAAAAAGTTAGGAAAGCTGAAACTTCATGGGTTCCGTATATTGTTGTTGTTGGGGAGGAGGAAGTAAAAACAGGAAAGTTTGATGTAAGGTTTAGAGAAACAGGTAAACGTGAAAAAATTAGTTTAGAAGAGCTTATAGAAGAGGTTAAGAAGAAAATAGACGGATATCCTTGGAAACCTTTACCATTACCAAAAAAACTAAGCATAAGACCTATCTATTAGGCTGATTGTAGATAACGGTTGCCCTACATGTTCTAATTTTTATGGGTAGGAATAGGTAGGAACAGTTCCTACCTTTTTTTTAAACTCTCGGACTAAGGATAATCGAAAAGTTTTAGGTTTTTGTTTAACCATAATGTTTAGGGTTCTTTTTATGTCTTCCAAGGTTTTGATAGTTGGTGTTAAAGGTATACCTTTGATTAAACCTAATGATGATTTAGCTAAGATTATTTGTGAGGCTGTGGAGAAGCAGGGTTTAAGTTTGGAGGATGGAGATATTGTTGTTGTTTCTCAAACTATTGTTTCTAAGGCTGAGGGTTCCATAGTTAGGCTTAGTGAAGTAAGACCTAGTGTTAAAGCAAAAATTTTAGCTGAGGCTACTAAAAAGGAACCTGAGGTTGTTGAAGTAATACTAAGAGAGTCTAAAAACATAGTTAGGCTTAGACATTCACATTTGATAACTCAAACTAAGCATGGGTTTATATGTGCAAACGCTGGTGTTGATGTTTCAAACGTTTCTGGTGGAGACTGTGTAGCAACTTTACCAAAAAACCCGGATGAGTCTGCTAGAAAGCTAAGAAAAAGAATTAAAGAGTTAACTGGTAAGGATGTTGCTGTAATAATTTCTGATACTTCTGGTAGACCTTTAAGAATGGGTCAAATTAACATAGCTATAGGTGTTTCAGGCATGAATCCTCTTTTAGATAGGAAGGGTGAAAAAGACCTTTTCGGCTACGAGTTAAAGGTTAAAGAAATAGCTATAGCCGATGAGCTTGCTTCAGCTGCTGAGCTTGTTATAGGAGAGGCTGATGAAGGAATACCTGTAGCCATAATAAAAGGCTATAAAAAATATGTGAAGGATGAAAAAGCCGGAGCATATATGCTTAATAGACCAATAAAATACGACTTATTTGTCTAATCCTTAAACATTAACAACACTTTTAAGTTTTGAGTGTTTTTGCTTCTTTTTCTGTTAAAGCTTCATCTAAACTTTTTAAGACTTTGTCTATCTGTTCCTCCGTAATTACACATGGAGGCAGAAATCTTAAGGTGTTTCTTCCCGCATTCAGAACCAAGACTCCTTTTTCTAACATTTTTTCCATCACATCTAAAACATCAAACCTTAATTCCATACCCAACATAAGCCCTAAACCTCTTACTTCTCTTACAATCTTATGTTTTTCAGCTAATCCTCTAAGACCACTAATAAAATATTCTCCAAGTTTTGCTGCTCTCTCCCAAAGCTTTCCTTCAACCAGAACATCTATTGTTGCTGAAGCTGCTACACATGCTATAGGGTTTCCACCAAAAGTGCTTGAATGTTCTCCAACACCCAACGTTTCCATTATTTCTTCTTTTGCAACAGTAATACCTATAGGAATACCGCTTCCAGTAGCTTTAGCTAAACAAAGAATATCTGGTGTAACTCCCCAATGTTCAAAAGCAAAAAGTTTACCTGTTCTCCCAAATCCTGTTTGAATTTCATCAAAAATTAAAACTAAACCTTTCTCATCAGCAATCTCTCTCAACTCTTTAAGATACCCATCTGGTGCAACATAAATACCCCCTTCACCTTGAATAGGCTCAACAATTATTGCTGCTGTGTCAGAAGTTATGGCCTCCTTAACCTTTTCAGACCTTCCGAAGGGTACAAACTTTATCTTTGGAATTAAGGGTTCAAATGCAATCCTATATTTTGGGTTCCATGTTGCTGATAAAGCACCCATCGTTTTTCCATGATAGCTTCTCATCATAGCAATTATCTCTTTCTTTCCAGTAAATTTTCTTGAAAGCTTTAATGCTAATTCAACAGCTTCAGCTCCACTATTTGAAAGAAAAATTCTGTTAAGGGTTTTAGGTAAAATATTGATTATTCTTTTTGATAGTTGAGCTCTAGCTTCAAGATATAGGGAGCCATGACATGCGATAAGCTTTTCCGCCTGTCTTTTTATAGCCTCAACAATTTTTGGGTTTGAATGCCCTATAAAGGCTGCACCAAAACCAGCCATACAATCAATATACTCTTTACCGTTTACATCCCAGA
The DNA here is from genome assembly GCA_964484995.1 of uncultured Candidatus Bathyarchaeia archaeon. Lineage (GTDB taxonomy): Archaea > Thermoproteota > Bathyarchaeia > Hecatellales > Hecatellaceae > EX4484-218. Next base: position 38,916 of record CAZAHF010000001.1, read on the forward strand.
TTACCGCATCTTTCCCATGGTCTACAACAATTTTTCTTCTATGGTAAACTTTAGCTAAAAACTCATCCTCAACCTTTATTATTTCATCTCTACTCATAGACAATTAAGGTTCCCACCTCATGGTTTAAAGCTTGAGTCATAGGTTCTTCTTTTAAACCTGAAGTTATAACAACCTCTTTTACACCCATTTGAAGAGCTTCAACAGCAGCATAAACCTTCTTTTTCATCCCATGTCCGATAACCTCAAGATTTTTCTTAGCTTCTTCAACACTCATTTTTCTTCTAACTGTTTCTTCAATTATTACACCCTCAACATCAGTACATATAATAATGGCGTCAGCCTTCAAAGCTCCAGCAATATAGGCTGCAGCACGGTCGCTATCAACATTTAAAAGCTGATATTCATCATCCATTGCTATTGGAGCAACAACAGGCAAATATCTAAGGTTAAGTAAGGCTTCCAAAAACTCCTTGTTTACAGCTTCAATTTTACCTGTGTAGCCACCGTCAATAGCAATCTTTCTTCCACGTTCATCCAAAACTATAAGCTTCTTTTTCCTTATAGCTCTTAAAAGAAAACCGTCAACACCAGACACCCCTACAGCCCTAATTCCATAACTTTGAAGCCAAGCAACAAGCTGCTTATTTATTTTCCCCGCCATAACCATAGTATAAACTTCCATTGTCTCTTTATCCGTATAACGGCTACGCATCCCATCAGGTGAAACAATAAACTTTTGCTCTTTACCCATAGCTTTAGCTGTTTGAGTAACCAGGTCTGCTCCACCATGGACTAAAACAACCTTATCATGTTCATATAAACTTTTTAAATCTTTTAGGAAGGATTCAGGAAAACCAGACTTTAAAATACTTCCACCAATTTTAACAACAAACGTTTTTTGCTGCACGTTTATTCCGCCTCAGCAACATACATTTTTACTAATGTAAGATAAAACTACTCTATGAAAATTTTACCCTTATTTAAGTATTTCCCAATGTTTCACAAAGTCTCTTAAACATAATTTAGCGCTAGTAAAATTTGTGATAAACATATGGCTCCTATAAAAGTAAAGGTACATTATAGGTCTAGGTCTCCTAAATAATCTTTTTTATAAATAAAACGGTAGGTTAAATTGGATGTAAAGCTGGCTGATTTAAACCTGTTTTTTCATCTATTCTAAGCATAATATTCATGTTTTGAACAGCTATTCCAGCAGCACCTTTAATAAGGTTGTCTATTGCACCTAAAATTACAAGCCTATTTGTGTGGTTATCAATTTCAAACCCTAAATCACAAAAGTTTGAGCCAACAACAACTTTTGGGTCTGGAAGCCTATACAAACCCTTCCTGTCTCTGACAAGCCTAATAAACGGTTCACCCTGATAAAGAGACCTAAAAGCCTTCCATATAGTTGCTGTGTCTGCTTTTTCAACCAAAAAACTATGAACAGTTGTAAGAATCCCACGAACAATATTAACAGCATGAGCAGACATAGAAACCTTTACATTGGAGCCTGCGATTAAGCTTAACTCCTGCTCAATTTCAGCTGTATGTCTATGTCCGGTAGGCTTATAGGGTCTAACCACACCAAACCTTTCAGCATGATGGGTTGAAGCTGAAGGTTTAGCTCCAGCACCAGAAGAACCAATTTTAACATCAACAACAATATGGTCTTTATCAATAAGGTTTGCTTTAATCACGGGAGCTAACGCAAGGATAGTAACCACAGCCATACATCCAGGGCAAGCAACAAGCTGAGCATCCCTAATTTTTTCTCTGTAAAGCTCAGGAACACCATAAACAGCCTTTTTAAGAGTATCTGGTGCGGGATGATTCCAACCATACCATTTTGGATAATCTTCAGGATTTTTTAACCTAAAATCAGCGCTTAAATCTATAACTTTTAAGCCAGCCTCTAAAAGTTTTGGTGTAAGTTTAGAGGAAACACCGTGAGGTGTTGACATAAAAACTAGGTCACACAAGTTAATTGTCTTTGAAAGATCTGGTTTATCAAATTGAAGATTTGTAACTCCTCTTAGGTTTGAGTGAACCCTAAAAACGTATTCTCCAACATATTCCCTTGAAGTTACCTGGGTTATTTCAACTTCAGGATGGGATAAAAGCAGTCTTAAAAGTTCTCCTCCAGTATAACCTGAACCTCCAATAATTCCAACACGAACCATGTTCTCCTTTAAACCTCCAAGTTTCTTTTTACCTTTTTGCCTTCCTAATCAGATACCCAACAATATATTTGGGGATGTTTACTTTTGTGGTTTCAACGGTTGCCTGAAACTCTATTGTATGGTTTATCTCATGAACAACCAAACCATCCTCGGTTTCCATCATGTCAACCCCTAAAATCCCTCCACCTACAGCTTCAGCAGCCTTAAGACTTAACTCTCTTAACTCATCAGTTATTGGGCAGTACTCAGCTTTTCCTCCTCTAGCTATATTAGTTTTCACATCATTAAAAGAATACCGATAAATTCCAGCTACAACCTCCTCTCCAACAACAAAAGTTCTAATATCTCTTGGTGGTCTTTTAACCAATTCTTGAAGGTAATAAATATGGTAAAGAGGAAACATATATTGTCTTTCTTCAAAAACAGCCTCAGCAGTTTCACGGTCCTTAAGAGGAACAATAAGTCTTCCCCAGCTTCCAATAATAGGCTTTAGAATAGCTGAATTGTTAAGCTTTTCAAAAGCGTTAAGAGCACTTTCAGGTGTAAATGCAACATAGGTTTTTGGGGTTGGAACACCAGCCTTAGAAAGAGTTAGGGTTGTTAAAAGCTTATTACCACAAACACGAGCAACATCATAACGGTTAACCACAGTATATCCTTGATGCTCTAAGATTGCCGATATGTTTAGGTTTCTAAAGTAGCTTACACAACGTTGAAGTATCACATCACCAAGAAACTCTTTTTTTTCAGGTTTACATGCTAAATCAAAAAAGTTTCTTTTTGCATCTATTAGTTTTACAGGTATACCTCCTGCTTTAGCAGTATCTATAATTGCTTTTTCTTCCCAACGTATCTGGTCATAAACTATTCCTATAGAAATCCCCAATCATTCTCCCCAATCTTCACCTGCAACCTGAACAGGCTTAACCTCAATGTTTCCAGCTTCAATTTTTGTTACTTCAAGTTCTAGACCACAATCAGGGCAGGTTACAATTTCCCCAACAATAACATCATCTGGAACATTAAATTCTGCTCCGCATTCTGGACATTTAACTTTCATCTTTTACTCACACTTAAGTTTCAGTAATATTATTAATCAAACAGTAAATGCTTTTAAACTTTTGTATCCAAAAAATTTTTTGTTAAAGACAAACATAAACTTTACATGTAACTTATTTTAAAAGTTACTAAGGTTTTTTGCTTAAATTAAAGTATAATGTTATGGAAAAAGAAGGGAAAAACTCTTTGTATATAATTCCCTCTGTAGATATTTTGAACGGGAAGTGTGTTAAGCTTATTCAAGGTAAACCTGGAACAGGTTTAGAGGTTTCTCCGGATCCTGTGCAAGTTGCTAAAATGTGGGAGGAAAAAGGAGCGGAAATTCTTCATGTAGTAGATTTGGATGCAGCTATTTTTGGTAGTAAAAGAAGCAGAAAAATTGTTAAAGAAATTTTAAGAAAAATAAGCATTCCTGTTGAGGTTGGTGGTGGTATAAGAAATATTGAGGAAGCTGTCTCTCTTGTTAAAGAGGGAGCTTCATGGATTATTTTAGGTACAAAAGCAGTAGAAAAACCAGAGTTTGTTGGTGAGGTTATAGAAAAAGTTGGTTCAAACCATGTGATAGTTGCATTAGACTCAAGAAAAAAACTTGTTTTAAAGAAGGGTTGGAAAGATGAAACACAAGTCTCTCCTTTTGAGTTTGCTAAATTTTTTGAACCTTATAATTTAGCCTCGATTCTTTTTACGGATGTTGAAGTTGAGGGAACTTTGACAGGTATAAACCTTGAAAATATTGTTAAACTTGTAAATTCAACAAGAATACCCATAACTTATTCAGGCGGGGTATCCTCTATTCAGGATATCTTAAAACTTTTAAATGTTAATTTAAGGGGTGTTGTGGTTGGGAGAGCCTTATATGATGGATATTTTACTTTGGAGGAAGCAATGGAGGTTATAAAAAATGCGTCAAGAAAAAGTTGAACGTTTAACAAAAGAAACAACTGTAAAGATAGTTTTAAACTTAGACGGGGAAGGTAAAACCAAAATCCAAACGGGAAAACCCTTTTTTGACCATCTACTAGAATCTTTTGCTTTTCATGGAATGCTCGACTTGGAGGTTTTTGCTGAAAGTAAAACTTTAGCTGGAGATCACCATCTTATTGAAGATGTTGGTTTAACCTTAGGTTTAGCTTTAAACAAAGCTTTAGGAGATAAAAAGGGTATAAGTAGGTTTGGCGCTGCAATTATACCTATGGATGACTCCTTAATTATGGTTTCTTTAGATCTTTCAGGAAGAACCTATTTTGACTCAAATCTAAAGTTTGAATATGAGAATGTTGAAGGTATACCGTCTCAAATGGTAAATCATTTTTTAAGGTCTCTAGCTGAAGGGGGAAAATTTAATCTTCATGTTGTTGAATTTAGAGGGGTAAACGATCACCATAAAGCTGAAGCTACTTTTAAGGCGTTAGGTAAGGCTCTAAATCAAGCTGTAAAAATCGAATTAAACTACAAGAAAGTTCCAAGTACTAAAGGTAGGTTAACTGAAAATGATTGAGCCTATTAGACTTAGTGAAATGGATGAAAAAACTTTAAAAAAAATTATTGAAAGAAATAAACCTAATTTTAGAGCCTTTAGAGATGTTGTATCAAAAATTTTGGATGATGTTAAAAGGAACGGTGATAGAGCTCTTATCAAGTATACTAGAATTTATGATGGAGTAAAAATATCTATACGACAGCTTAAAGTTTCGGAAAGCGAAGTTTTAGAGGCATACCGAAAAACTCCTAAAACCTTAATTAAAGCAATAGAAAAAGCCTCAAAAAACCTTAGAGAAATTCATGAAAAACAGCTTCCAAAAAATAGGATTCTTAAAAACTCTGGAGGGGTTTATGTAAAACAGGTTTTTAAGCCTATAAACTCTGTTGGGTTGTATGTGCCTTGTGGAAAAGCTTCCTATCCCTCAACAGTTCTTATGCTCGGTATTCCCGCCAAAATTGCTGGAGTTAAAAGGCTGGTTGCATGCACCCCCCCAACAAAAACAGGTAAAGTAAATCCCGCAATTCTTGTGGCGCTTGACATGGTTGGTGTGGATGAGGTTTATAGGGTTGGAGGGGTTCAGGCGATAGGAGCTTTAGCTTATGGAACTCAAACAATACCTAGAGTTGATAAAATAGTTGGACCTGGAAACATCTATGTAACAACAGCAAAAATGATGGTTTATGGTGAGGTTGGAATAGATTTTCCTGCAGGCCCCTCAGAAATATTAGTTTTTGCAGATGAAACAGCAAATCCAACCTTAGTATTTCTAGATATGGTTTCTCAAGCAGAACATGATAATCTCTCTGTTCCAATACTGGTTACAACCTCAGAAAAACTTGCGTTAAAAGTTAAAGAGAAGATTTTAGAGTTTTTATCTAAAAAGTCTGAGAAAAAAACAGCTAAAGAGGCTTTAAGAAAAAACAGTGCTATTGTTCTTGTTAAGGATGAGGAGGAAGCTGCAAACTTCATAAACAAGTTTGCACCTGAACATTTAGAGGTTTTTGCTAAAAACCCAGAAAAACTTATCTCCTTAATCTACAATGCTGGCTTAATTTCTGTTGGAAAGTATACTCCTGTTGCTGTTGCTGATTATGCTATTGGTGTAAGCCATGTGCTACCAACAAGCAGAACAGCATCCTTCCATTCGGGATTAACTGTTTATGATTTTCTAAAACCCATCTATATTCAACAACTAACCAAAAACGGGTTAAAAAGGCTTAAAAAAATTGTTGAAGCTTTTGCTATGGTTGAAGGTTTAAATTGGCATGCTGAATCTGTTCGAAGAAGATTTGTTGGTAGGTTAAAAAAATGAGTTTGAATGTTTTAGCTGAAGTGTATGGAGTTATTGAAGAAAGAAAAAATAATCCAAAACCATCTTCCTATGTTTCAAATCTTCTACAAAAAGGACTTGATGCTGTTGTAGCAAAAGTTGAGGAGGAAGCTGAAGAGTTTATTGAGGCATCTAAAGATAAGAATTCAAAAGAAATAGTTCATGAGGCTGTTGACCTGATGTTTCATATGTTTATTCTTCTTGTCTTAAAAAACATTAAACTAGAAGAAGTGCTTGAAGAGTTTCAGAGAAGAAGAAGGTGAGTCTTCTTTTGGAAGAAAAAATTGTTCTTAACCCTGAAAAAGCCAAAAAAATTGCTGAAAAATTAAATTATCGTCATAACGGATTGGTTGTGGTTGTTGTTCAAGAAATAGAAACAAACAAGGTTTTAATGGTTGCTTTTGCAAACAGGGAGGCTGTTGAAAAAACCTTAACCACGGGAATGATGCATTATTGGAGTACTGAACGTAAAAAGTTGTGGTTGAAAGGGGAAACTTCAGGTAACCATCAAATTGTTAAAGAAATCTATGTTGACTGTGACTTAGATACGGTTCTTGTTAAAGTTCATCAAATAGGTGGTGCTTGCCACTTAGGTTATAAAACATGCTTCTTCCGTAAACTTGAAGATGAAGAATTTAAGGTTGTTGAAAGAAAAGTTTTTGGTGAATAGTTTTGAATAAAATCTCCTCAAAAAGAATCGATCTTCACATCCATTCACTTTTAAGCGATGGTGAACTTTTACCAGTTGAAATTTTAAGAAGAGCTGAAGCTTTAAACTATGAGGCAATAGCCATAACAGACCATGCTGACCAGTCAAATCTTGAATCTGTTGTATCAAAAATTGTTAAATTTTCCGAGGAACTGGAAAAGGAAGACTTTAAAACAAAGTTTTATCCTGGTGTGGAGCTTACTCATATTCCACCTAAACATATACCTAAAATGGCTGTTAAGGCAAGAAAACTTGGAGTTTTACTTGTGATTGTTCATGGTGAAACCTTAGTTGAGCCTGTTAAACCAAACACAAACCATGTTGCTGTTGAATGTGGAGAAGTTGATATTCTTGCTCACCCTGGCTTAATCACCCTAGATGATTGTGAAACTGCAAAAAACAATGATGTATATTTAGAGTTAACAACAAGAAAAGGGCATTGTCTAGCTAACGGTTATGTAGCAAAAACAGCCTTAAAAACTGGGGCTAAACTTCTTGTAAACACAGATCTTCACAGCCCAGAAGACTTTGTTAGCCAAGAATTTGCTTTTAAGGTTGCTTTAGCTGCTGGTTTAGAGGAAAACCAAGCTACCCGTATAATTGAGGAGAATCCTAGAAAACTTTTAAAAAAACTAGGATAGGTATGTTAAGTTTAGATAGGTGTAGCTTTTGAGGAAGATTGCTGCTGTTATTCTAGGTGTTTTAACTGTTTTTAGTTATGGTTACACGTATCTACCTAAAAGTCTAAACCTAATAGGAAACTGGCTTTCCCCAATTTTAGGGGCATCATTCTATGTTTTACTATCAACAATCTTCCTGCTTTTTGCAAACCCAACAACAAACCTTGTTCTGCTTGGACTATGGCTAGGAGTAGGTGTACTTATCGGATTTTTAACAAGAAGAAAACGTGCAGCATTAGCAAGTGGAATCCTAATTTTTACTATTCTTCACCTTATACTTGGATTATCAATTGTAAAAGTTTTGTTAAACATTACAAGTTTAGGGTTTAAATTAGACCCTAAACTTCTACCACCTTTTCCACAGGAACTAAGCACAACCACCATTTTATCTGCGCCAGTTATTGGAGAAATATATCCAAAAATAATTGATTTGATAAGTAAGGGTGGTTTTACTGGTTTACCCGACCTATTAAACACAATAATAAACGTGATTCTAAAAAACTGGGTTTTAAACTTGTCTATACTTTTAGCATCCTCAATTGTGTTTGCCCATATTTTTGATATGCTAACAAAACGTTTCCTAAGCAAAAAAACTGAGGTTTGGAGAGTTAGGCTTGCAAAGTTCTTCGTTGTTTTTCTTTGTTTAGCCACTTTTTCCTCTATATTTGGGTTTACAACAGTAATGGCAACTCCTCCAAACACAAATTATTATGCTGAAAACCTTATTGGCGGTGTTCTTCCAGATGGAACAGCTATTGCTAGCATGATTTTCTTTCATGACCTAAATTTAACAGAGTTCGTTAGCAAAGAAAAACCCGCGTTCGACCAGTTGGTTGCAGCTATACTTACTACTCAAAAGTTTCAGCCAAATACCCTTTCCCGTCTTTTAAAAGGTTTAAATGTTTCAATCCCAAACCTGTCAACATTTACAGCTTTAATACCAGATACCCTTTTTATTGTGGTTTATAATGGGACAGATCAAAACTTGTTAGAGTTAAGAGCAGATACTGTTGCTTCACTATTCTCTAAGAGGTTTAGTGTTTCTTTAACTCCAATATTTAGTACTTCTAAAAGGTTTGGTGAGGGAAGGGGAGGCTTATACGTTAAGGTTTACCAGTCATTTGAACCTTTTTCTTTGGTTAAGGATAAGGTTGTAAAAGCTTTACCTACAAATTTTGGAGGATTAACGTCAGTTATGTATTTAGCATACAAAAATGGAAGAATTATTCCTGAAGCCTCACCTAAAAGTGCAAACGGAACAGTTTTATGGGTAGGTTTAATAGATTTTTCTTCTCTCCCATTGGAGAGGTTGGGAAAGACAGAAGCCTTTGAAAAAATTGATCCATCAAAATATCTACCTCGGAAAACTGTTTGGATTAACGGTTTCTTCTCATATTGGGTAGGCTATATGCACTCCTCACCAAAAACTCATGAGTTTAATCCAAATGAGCTTTTAGGTTATAACCAAAGCCTCCCCTTATCAAATCAAGCAGTTTTTTCTAACATCATCGTTTTAACACCAACCAAAACAACACCTGAAAAACAGCCTACAATTAATGTTTCTTTAATAACTACTCTTGAAATCCCAAAAGAAGCTATACCTCAAAATATTACACTCACTAAGGTTAGTAAAGGCTCCGTAATTAACCCAAGTATAATAACATCCACGTTTAGCTATGTTTTTCCTGCACAACTAAAAGTTATAAAAACTGTTAAGCTAAAGGATAACAATAATGTTGAAATTACTATAAGAGTCTTAAACAAGGATGATAAACCTATCACGAATGTTGTGGTTGATGACAGTCAGGCTTTAATCCCATATAAAGCCAGTATAGAAAAAACTTTAACTCCAATATTTAAGTGTGAAAAAATTGAAGGTAATAGTGAAAAAGTGTTTACCTATAGTGTTCTTGCCAAAAATCCTGGAACCTATACTTTTCTTCCTGCAACAGTAACCTATACTTCTGAAGGCTTAGAATTTTCCTCATCTTCAAACATGGCTCATGTTACTCTTCCAAAACCGTCAATATTCACACTAATGGTAGATGGGTATCTTTTTGTAGGTAGCTTATTCAACTATATTCCAGGTTTTCAAAACTATGGACTAACTATTTTTACACTTATTGTTTTAGGAATAATTGCTTTAATAATATTCAATGAGTATCGTGGACTTAAAAAACAGGTTAAAACTACATCTAAGAGAATAGAAAAAACATAAAAACTAGACTATTTTTCTAAACCAAACTCTTTATGTAAAACTTTAACAGCCTTTTCACCATCACTTTCCTTAACAACAAAAGAAATGTTTAATTCAGACGAGCCTTGAGCAATCATCCTTACGTTTATTTTTTCTTTTCCAACAGCACCAAAAACTCTTGCAGCAACCCCAGGTGTTCCAACCATCCCAGCTCCAACCAATGCTATCACACAAATATCATCTTCAGCCTTAATTTCACGTGCAATATTCCCACCTAAAATTTTAACTTCAAGCGCGTTTAAAGCATCTTCAAGCATATCTCTTGGAACAACAAAGGAAATGTTTGCTTCTGAAGAACTCTGGGAAATCATAAGTATGTTAATATTTTTCTCTCCAAGAATACTAAAAATCTTTGCAGCAACTCCAGGAACACCAAACATACCTGCACCTTCAACAGTAATCAATGCAGCCTTACGAATCAAGGATATAGCCTTAACTATAGACCTAGATTCTACCTTCTGCTCTTTAGTGATAAGGGTTCCCGGATTTTCTGGGTTAAACGTATTTTTAACTCTTATAGGTATTCCTTTCTCCATAACTATCTCAATAGCCCCAGGATGCATCATTTTAGCTCCAAAATAAGCCATTTCCATGGCTTCCGCATAGGATATTTGAGGTATAACTCTAGCTTTAGCTTCAATTTTAGGATCTGTTGTCATTATACCGTCAACATCAGTCCAAATCCAAATTTCATCAACATCCAAAGCAACACCTAAAATTGAGGCTGTACAGTCAGACCCTCCTCTACCTAAAGTTGTGATTACACCATTTTGGTCTGCAGCAATAAACCCAGTTACAATAGGTGTAACATCTTCATCAAGAAGTTTTTGAAGCCTACTTTTAACCTGATGACTTGTAGTCTCCATTAATGGTCTTGCACTACCAAAATTTGAGTCTGTTACTATTCCCGCGTCTTTTCCAGTAAACCACTGGGTTTTTACTCCCATAGATTTTAAGGCTCCCCACACAATAGGGGTTGAAAGTCTTTCCCCAAAACTTAATATATAATCTTTAATTCTTGGTGTAAGCTCACGGAGATACGCAACCCCAACTAAAACGTTTTCAAGTTCAAGAAGTGTATCTTTAATTGTTTCCTCTACAGCCCTACGAACAGTTTCCTCTTTTACCGCTTTTTTACATGTGTTTAAATGTCTTTGTTTAAGCTCATCAACAAATCTTTTAATAAATTCTTTTTCACCCTTACCAGCTAAATTAGATGCTCTAAGAAGCTCATCGGTTACTCCGGCTAAAGCTGAAACAACAACCACAATTTTATTGTCTTGCTTAAGATATTTGTCTATAAGATTGCATACATGGCTTATACGTTCCCCATCAGCGACAGATGTTCCGCCAAACTTCATTACAAGCCTCATTTTTACCACTAAACCTAAACATATCTTGAGGATTTTAAAGATATATCCTGTTTAATAGTTAATAAATCTCTCAGAATAGCACTTGCAGTCTCTATTCCACCAGCACCTCTACCAATAACCGTTTCCTCACCAGCATATTGAGAAACAAAAGTTACCGCATTCAAAACTCCGCTAACACATAGAGGGTGATCTCTAGGAATTAGCTGTGGGGAAACCTGAAGTTCCCCTTCTTTAGCTGAAGCAATAAGCTTAATTTCACAACCTTTTTCTAGGGCTTTCCTAACATCTTCTAGGGTTATTCTTCTTATTCCCTCAACTTTTACATCTTTTAAAACAGCTCTTAAACCCAGAATCCAGTTAGCTAAAATTACAAGTTTACATGCTGAATCATAACCGTCAACATCCATAGATGGATCTGCTTCTGCATAACCAGCTTTTTGAGCTTCAACTAAAGCCTCCTCAAAAGACATATTTTCATAAGTCATTCTTGTTAAAATATAGTTTGTTGTTCCATTAAGAATTCCTCTAAAAGAAAGAATTTTATCTCCTAAAAGACATTTTTTAGCAAAATCCAAGATGGGTGTTCCGCCACCAACACAACCACTAAACCTAAGTAAAACATTATTGTATTCCGCTAACTCCATAAGAGCTGGCATAGCTAAAGCTAAAGGCCCTTTATTAGTTGTAACAACATGTTTCCCCGTTCTTAGAGCTGTTTTAATGTGGGTTAATGCAGGTTCACCGTCAACTATATTTGTTGGTGTAGCCTCAACAACAACCTCCGCATCTGTTTCCTCAATAATTTTTGCCGCATTAACATTTCTAACACCGTTTTCCTCATCCATACAGACAGAACCTTTCTCCCTTTTTACATCTAAAACTTTTTTAAGGTTTAATCCTTTAAGGTTTAAAGAAGCACCTCCACTATCAATAACAGCAATAATCTTAGGGTGAATTTTAAAACTCTCAATCAACTCTTTCTCTCTTACCAGCAAAAGCTTAGCAAAACTCTGACCAACAACACCAAAACCAACCAAGATTAACCGCATTTTAAACACCAACTATCCTTTTTATAACATCTAAGTCTGCTTCAACTTCAACAGGCTTAACAAAAAATTTAACTGGTGTATCCGGATCTTTTAGCCCATGACCAGTAGTAACACAAACAATAACCTCATCTTTATCGATTTCACCCATCTCTAAAAATTTTTTTAAGCCAGCAATTGAGGAGGCGCTTGCAGGTTCAACAAACAAACCTTCACTTCTAGCTAAAACCTTTTGAGCTTCAAGAATCTCTTTATCTGAAACAGTTTCAGCTTTCCCACCTGACTCTTTTATTGCACGTATAGCCTTCTTCCAGTTTACAGGAGCACCTATTCTTATAGCTGTAGCTACAGTTTCAGGTTCAAGAACAGGCTCAATAGTGTCTTTTCCGGCTTTAACAGCTTTTGCTATTGGAGCTGCACCTTCAGCTTGAACACCCATCATTTTAGGAAGAGAATTTATAAGTTCAAGCTCTTTAAACTCTTTAAATCCCTTCCATATAGCGCTAATGTTTCCCGCGTTTCCAACAGGAACAATAACTCTGTCAGGTGGTCTACCATTTAACTGGTCTACAACCTCATAAGCCAGAGTTTTTTGTCCTTCAAGCCTATAAGGGTTAACAGAGTTAAGCATGTAAACTTCACCACAATCGAGAGAAAGCCTAATAATAATGTTTAAAGCATCATCAAAATTTCCATGAATCTGAACCACCTCAGCCCCATAAACAATAGCCTGAGCAAGTTTCCCGTAAGCAACCTTTCCAGAAGGAATAACAACTAAACATCGAATACCAGCCTTCGCCGCATAGGCTGCTAAAGAAGCTGAAGTATTACCTGTCGAAGCGCAAACAACAGTTTTAACTCCATACTCTAAAGCTTTTGTTACACCAACAGTCATTCCCCTATCTTTAAAAGAGCCTGTCGGGTTTTCCCCCTCATTTTTAACGTAAAGATTCCTTAATCCAAGTTTTTCAGCTAAACGGTTACATCTATAAAGCTTGGTTCCTCCCTCATTTAGTGAAACAATTTTTGACTCGTCAAGGATAGGTAAAAACTCTTTATATCTCCAAACTGATAGAGGCCTTTTTTCCCAGTCAGACTTTTCTATTTTGAATTTTAACTTTTCAAAATCGTATTTTACCTCAAGTAGATCTCCACATTTTTTACAGTAATAAACTACTTCCTCTGGGCTGCTTTTTTCATGACAACCTATACATTGAAGATAGAACATTTACAATATTTCTCCAGGGACCTTCAAAAGAATCTTCCTTTTTTTCCTTAAAATCTTTTTAACTAGATACCACGGTATCATTCTTTCGGGAAGTTTTATCCCAAGCTTTTTAAAAATTTTTTCAAATCCAAGTCTTTCTAAAACACCTTCAATACCTATATCTAACCCGATAACACGCCAAGAACCACCAACTTGCTCAATTTTTATATCATCAACCCTATCAATTAAACGTCCATCAGCATCAACTATCTGCCTATCCAAAACATCCTTACATAAAAAAATCTTATTTTTAAGGTCTGGTTTAAAATCCAACTCAACCATTTTCAAAAATTTTTCATGATCTGCCTTTAAAAAAAGATTCTTTTTCCCGATTTCCTTTACTTGACTCCAAGGAAGATAAACAAGAAACTTTTTGCTTCTTATACCCAACTTTTTTAAAACTTTTTTTCTTGGTTTTATTGTTAAAGCAACAACTCTAGGAAAAACATGTCTAGAGTCAACTAGCAAATCAGAAACTTTTCCTACTTTTTCACCGTCGGATGTTATAACAGTCTTTTTAAAGATGTCTTCACAAAATCTCATCGTCTAACCATCACGTTGATTATGCTTAAGTTAATGTAATCTCTACGGTCTAAAGTATATGTTTTTTGTTAAACGAAAAATCTATACATAGTTACCATGTTTAAAGCTAATATTGTGAGTTAGTTGACTGCTCAAAGATTTGATATTCATACTTTAGCAGTTGTTTTACCCATAGTGGTTTTAGTTACATTAGGGTTAACAACCTCAGTTTTAAACTTAACCTACAACTTTTACCATGAAGAAAAAAATGGTGTTGAAGTTAGGGCATGGTGGGATGGTGACCATGCCGATATTTATGTTAAAGTTAAATCAGAGGAGCTTCTTCCAGCCCTAGTTGAGGTAAGAGAGTTTATAGAGGAAAAAAATTCGTATCAACCAACTAAACATATTCTCCGTTCACTTGTTATATCTTCCACGGATAGCCCCTTGTTTATTACAAGTGCTGTAACCTCAAAAAATTTTGAGATAATTGTTTTGACTTCGCAAAAAGACTTTGTGTTTAAAATAAGGTTAAGGTAGGTTATCCTATGAAGAAGGACCGTTCAACACGTAGAGTGGTTGGTGGTAGAAGAAGGTCTCGTTTAAGAAAAGTTAAACATTTTTTGTGGGTTATTGGCCCAGGAATTATAGCTGGTGCTGCTGGAAATGATGCTGGAAGTATTGGAAGTTTAGCTTCTGGTGGCGCACTTTATGGCTGCTCTATACTTTGGGCTTTACTTCTTTCTCTCATATTCTCATATTTTATCCAAGATATGTGTGTTCGGATTGGTGTGGTCTCAAGGAAAGGTTTAATTGAACATGCAAGAGAAAGGTATGGATTTAAGGTTGGATTTATTTTTTTACTAGTCTTCTTAGCTGTAAATTTTGCTACAGTTATCGCTGGGATTGCTGGTATGGCTGCAAGCTTAGAGCTTTTAGCGTGGGTAGCTGGCCTCTATTTTCCTTACACAATTCTTGTACCAATCTTAACATTTTGTGTTTGGCTTTTTCTTTTAAAAGAGGGATACGGTCCTATTGAACGTGTTTTTTCTATTGTAAGTTTAACAATGTTTGTTTATGTTGTTGTAGCTTTTATGGCTAATCCTTCTCCTGAAGAAATTATTCGAGGTTCTCTTTGGATAACAGAAGAACTAACTTTCGACTATTTGGTTTATGTTTCAGCAATCATTGGTGCAACAATTTCTCCTTATATGCAGTTTTACCTGGTTTCAGCTATTGTTGATAAAAGAGTTAGGATTAGAGATCTTCTTTCAGAAAGAGTAGGATCCATTCTTGGAATAACGATTTCAGGTATTCAAGCTTTTGCTATTGTTATTGTTGCAGCCTATGTTCTTTTTCCGAGAGGAATAATTGTTGAAACAGCTAAAGATGTTGCTTTATCTCTTGTACCTTTTCTTGGGTTTTCAGCATTTACTCTTTTTGCTATAGGGTTTTTCTCCTCCTCTCTTAATGGGACGGGTGTAATAATTAGTAGTTCAGGCTACTCTTTTAGCGAGTTTTTTGGTGTTGAAAGAGGTTTAAGTAAAAGAGTTCGTGAAGCTTTTACCTTTTATCTTATGTTTACTATCTGTTTTATGATTGGTTATGGTGCTCTAATCTTAGGGATAACACCAATTCAAGCTATGGTTTACTCTATGGTTATATCGTTTATCCTAAGCCCCATGGTTGTGTATCTAATTTTAAGGGTTGCAAATGATAGTGAGGTTATGGGAAAACATGCAAACAATTTTGTTATGAAAATTGTTGGATGGGCTATTTTTGTAATTCTTTTATTGTTGGACTTTATACTTTTAATGGATGTGGTTATTACGTATATGCCGTGAACCATAAAAGTTAATTGTGAATTTTTAACAGTATTTTCAAGTGTAATCTAAAGGTCTTAAGGGTGAATAGCCATATCTAAAACACCAACCTACATAAAAAAAATTGTTAAGGAACACCATAAATGGAGAAGTAGCTGTATAAACCTTGTTGCAAGTGAAAATGTTACAAGCCCAGCTGTAAGGGAAGTTTTAGCCTCAGATTTTACTCATAGATATGCTGAAGGTGAACCTTACAATAGGCTTTATGGTGGAACAAAATATTTTGATGAGGTTGAAGCTTTTGCCATAAATCTGGCTAAAAAAATCTTTAAAGCTGAACATGTAAACCTCAAACCAATTTCAGGCTGCCAATCAAATCTAGCAGCTCTATATGCTTTAACAAATATTGGAGATACTGTTATGGCCTTATCCTTAGTTACTGGTGGGCATATTAGTTATATGGAGTTTGGTGGAGCTGGTGTTAGAGGATTAAAAGTTGAAAGTTTACCCTTTAACCCGGAAGAAATGAATGTTGACCTAGACGCTACAATAAGAAAGATTAGAGAGGTTAAACCAACTCTAATTTTTCTAGGTGGAAGCGTAATCCTATTTCCAGTTCCTATCAAAGAAATAAAAGAGGCTTCAGAAGAAGCTGGAAGCAGTCTTGTTTATGACGCCTCTCATGTTTTAGGTTTAATAGCAGGCAAACAGTTCCAAGATCCTATAGGTGAGGGGGTAGATGTTCTTACAAGCAGTACCCATAAAACTTTTCCAGGTCCTCAGGGTGGAATAATTTGCTGTAAAAAAAGTTTAGCTGAAAAAATTGATAAGGCTGTTTTTCCTGGGCTTGTAAGCAACCATCATCTTCACCATATAGCAGCATTAGCTATAGCTCTCTTAGAAATGGAAAAGTTTGGGGTTGAGTATGCTAAACAAACAATAAAAAACGCTAAAGCTTTAGCTGAAAACCTATACAATCAAGGTTTTGATGTTATTTGTGCAGATAAAGGTTTTACAGAAAGCCATCAGGTTTTAGTTGATGTCTCAAAGTTTGGTGGAGGAGCTAAAACAGCAGACCTACTAGAAAAAGCAAACATTATTTGTAACAAGAATCTTATACCTAAGGATAATTTAAAAAATGCTGAAAACCCAAGCGGTATAAGATTAGGAACAGCAGAAATTACTAGACTTGGACTTAAAGAAAAAGACATGGAAAATGTTGCAACCTATATTAGAAAAGCTATTATTGACAGAGTCGATCCATTAAAGGTGGCTAAGGAAGTTAAAAAGTTTATGAAAAAGTTTTCAACTATAAAATACTGTTTTCAAAAAAGAAGTCAAGCTTACAAATATTTTGATTTCTACTAAAAATTTTAAAGTTTAGTTTTTCAGATGTAAAAATTGTAAAAGATTTTATACGTGTAGAGGGGTTACTATAACAAAAATCATAGAGGTGAATTGTTTGGCGGGTAAACCTTTAGCAGCAATAGTTTCAGCTGGGCTTTCAAAGTTTGGTAGACGTGAGGGACTATTAACAAGGGAGCTTTTTGCTGAGGCTGCAAAAGAAGCTTTTGACAGATGTCCAAACCTAAACCCAAAGAAGGATATTCAAGCAATCTTTTTTGGTCAAGCTATTCCAGAATCTTTAGAACATCAGTCTCATGCAGCTCCCATGATAACAAACGTTATAGGTACTGTTCCTGTTCCATGTATAAGAACTGAAAATGCTTGTGCTTCAAGTGGTGCAGCTTTAAGATGTGGTGTTTATGCTATTGCTTCAGGTTTAGCTGATATTGTTATGGTTGGTGGTGCAGAGAAAATGTGTCATAGAACAACTGGTGAGGTTACCGAAGGTTTAGCAACAGCTTTAGACTTCTTTGTCTCTTCATGGAGTGGGTTAACTTTCCCAGGTTATTTTGCGTTAATGGCTACAGCTCACATGCATAAATACGGTACAACTGAAGAGCAGTTAGCAAAAATTGCTGTAAAAAACCATAAAAATGGTGCATTAAACCCCAAAGCCCACATGCAAAAGATTATTGATCTGGAAACAGCTTTAAAGTCAAGGATGATTGCATGGCCTTTAAAACTTTATGATTGTTCACTTATAACTGATGGTGCAAGCTGTGCTATCCTCACAAAACCCGAGATTGCCAAAAAATTTACAGACACCCCAATATGGATTGTAGGTTCAGCCATGGCTTGCGACACTTTAGAGGTTTATGAGAGAGAGGATTATACAAAGTCAATAGCAATAATAACTGCTGGACGTGAAGCCTATAAAATGGCTGGATTAGAGCCTAAGGATATTGATTTAGCTGAAGTTCATGACTGTTTTACTATTGCTGAGCTTATAGCCTATGAAGATTTAGGCTTCTGTAAAAAGGGTGAAGGGGGAAAACTTATTGATGAAGGTGAAACAGAGATTGGTGGAAGAATACCTGTAAACACAAGTGGAGGATTAAAAGCTAAAGGCCATCCTGTTGGTGCAACTGGTGTAGCCCAATTATATGAGATTTATCTTCAGCTTTTAGGTGAAGCTGATAAACGCCAAGTTAAAGGTGCTGAAATAGGGTTATCTCACAATCTTGGAGGAGCAGCAGCCTCATGTGTTGTACATATTTATAGGAGGGGTGATTAAGTTTGGCTTCAGAAGAAATTACATCAATAGTTTCTCCAGTAATTCCAGCACCAACCATTGAACAATTCTACAAATATTGTGCTCAACGTAAACTAATGGGCTCAAAATGTAAGAAGTGTGGAGAGATTTTTCTACCTCCAAGAATTATGTGTAACAAATGTTATTCAACAGACCTTGAATGGGTTCAACTAAAAGGAGATGGAGAAATCGTTACCTATACAGTTATTCATGTTCCACCAACCTTAATGAAAGGACAGGAACCCTACGTATTTGCTGTTATTAAGCTTGATGAAGGAGTTCAGATTGGAGGGCTTGTTAAAGACGTAAAGACAGAAGACCTAAAGATAGGGATGAGAGTTAAAGTAGACTTTGAAGAGCAGCCTCCACCTGGAGTTTGGCCTGAAAGACAGTGGCCTAAATGGGTTAGATTCTACTTTAAACCAGCCTAATCTAAAACCACTTATTTTTCTTCATAACCCCTTTTGGCTAAATTTTTTATAGGTGAAATTTGTTCTAAATAAGGAAGTAAACTCAGTATTTTAGGTAAACAGTGATGAAGCCGAGAGAAATCTTAGAGAATTTTAAGCCTTACGAGTGGGAACTCTCAGTTATAGATGTGGCAAAAAAGTTTGGTTTAAACCCGGATAAAATTTTAAGGTTTGACACAAACACGATGCCTTTCCAACCAATAAGGTTACTTGAAAAGCTTAACCAGAAACTTTTAAATCTTAAGGTTAATGAATACCCTGAAACTTCCTATTTGGAGTTAAGAGAGGCTTTAGCAAGATATCTTAGGAGAAATGTGGATGAAATAACTGTTACAGCTGGATGTGATGAAGCCTTAGATATTCTTGTAAAAGTTTTTATAGACCCTAATACAAAGGTTCTGGTTTCAACTCCAACCTATGCCATGTATAGAGTTGTTGTTGAAGCCATGGGTGGAAAAATTGTTAATATCCAAAGAAAACCTGATTTTTCAGATGATGTAGAGAACATTCTTAGAACTGTTGACAATAAAACAAAACTTATTTTCCTTTGCAATCCTAACAATCCAACAGCAAACCCAATATCCGAAAAAACAGTCACCCAGTTACTTGATGAAACAGATTGTGCTGTAGTTGTAGATGAGTCTTACGTAGAGTTTTATGGAAAATCTTTTGTAAATCTAATAGACAAGTATGAGAATCTCATAATTCTTAGAACTTTTTCTAAAGCTTTTTCTTTAGCTGGTGCTAGGGTTGGCTACATGGTTGCAAACAAAAAAACTATAAACCTTTTAAATCTTATGCGTCCTCCAAATAGTTTAACAGTAATTTCTTTAGCTTTAGCAAAAATTGCCCTGGAAAACTTAGACTGGATTAGAGAAAATGTTAAAAAAATTGTTGAAGAGAGAGAAAGATTAGCAAAGGTTTTAGGTGAAATAGACGGGGTTTATGTTTATCCATCTGTAACAAACTTTCTCCTAGTAAAATTTGTTAAAGGGAATGTTAACAAAATTCATCAAGAACTTTTGAAAAGTGGGATTATAACAAGAAATGTTAGTGATCAGCCTATGCTGGAGAACTGCTTAAGAATTACTGTAAGAAAACCAGAAGAAAACAGGGTTTTAATTGAAAACCTTAAAAAAATTCTCTCAAGAATAGGAGGTTAAAAAGGAAGGTTGGAGAAAGATAAAGTTGTTGTAGTTGTTGTTGGGAAAGATAAACCAGGACTTATTGCAGGAGTAACCTCAATAATATCGGGGTTAAACGGAAACATAGAGGATATGGATCAGGTTGTGCTTCAAGAAGTATTTATAATGTCACTAATTGTAAAATTCTTAAACTTAGAAACCACAGAAAAAATTGAAAAACTGGTAAGTATGCTTAATAAGGAAGGAGAAAAGCTTGGTTTAAAAATTCATGTTTATCCTTTAAATAAACTTTAAGGAAAATGTGAAAGAATGGGGAATATTATAGTTACAAGTATTGGTAGAGACAGACCTGGCATAGTTGCTGGGATATCAAATATACTTTATCGGCATAATGCAAACATCCTTAAAACAAGAGCCTCAATTCTAGGCGGACTTTTTGTTATGGTTATGGTTGTTGATATATCAAAAGTAAACATTAAACTTGAAGACTTAATTTCAAAATTAAAGGAGAAAGGTGTAGAACTTGGTTCGGGAATTTCTGTTGAGGATGAGAAAACCTATCGTAAAAAGAAAAAGCTTGTAGCATTTGATTTAGATGGAACTTTGATTCAGATGGAAACTTTAGATGAACTTGCAAAAGCTGCTGGTGTTTATGAGGAAGTAAAAAAGATTACAAAGATGGCCATGGAAGGAAAAATGAGCTTTAAGGAAGCATTAGCTAGAAGGGTTAAGCTTCTAAAAAATCTACCAGTAGAAGAGGTGGAAAAGTTAAAGAGGAGAATAGAGTTTACACCTGGTGTTCAAGATCTTGTTAAGGAACTTAAAAAAGCTGGTTTTGTTACAGCAATTATTACTGGTGGATTTGATGTTTTTGCTAAACATGTTGCTGAAAAACTTGGAATAGAGTATGTTTACGCTAACAGACTGATTGTTAGGAAGGGTGTTCTAACTGGAGAGTTTAAGGGCGAAATTGTTTCTGCTCAATCGAAACTTAAAGCTTTAACAGAGATAGCTAAAAAGGAAGGTATAAGCCTTAGTGAATGTGTTGCTGTGGGGGATGGGGCAAACGATGTTTTTATTCTAAAAAGTTCAGGTTTAGGTATTGGGTATAAACCAAAAACAGTTGTTAAACGTCATGCTAAAGCCTTAATCAACAGTGAGGATTTAAGGACAATTATGGCTTTTATTGGAGGAGGCCAAATAAGAAAAGATGTAATCAAAAAACTTAAAGAGTAGCCTAGACAGGAATAATTCTTATCGTCCCATCTTTTCTGTTTATTCTAATCTCAATTTCATCATTATATTGGTATTTATGTTCCATTCTTTCCCATTCTTGATTTGTCAAAAAAAGAACAAGTCTATGCGTATATGTTTTCCCTTGACTAAACATTTTTGGTATTTGACTTAAAATTGGTATAACAAAAGAAAATTCTTGAGGTACGTTGCTTGGAAAAGACATTACTGTTGGAGGTTTTTGGGCTTCAACACTAAACTCAACACAAACATACTCGTTTCCATAGGGATCTGAAGATGGGTGGATGGATGTAACTTTACAGTGTATTATAATCTCATCGTCCATATTTTTTTCCTCAAAGATTAGTTTTAAACATCCTTCCCTTATAAAGAAGTTGTATATGGCTTGTCGTAACGCTTAAATACTGTTTTTTTCCTATTATGAAATTCAAGTGTGAGGTTGTTGGTGGTGAACAGGAGGCTTTACGTTTTCTGGAGGTCTTGTATTTACCCTAGGTAACCAAGGAGACTCTAGGAAAAAGAAGTTTTTCATAAAATTTTTCTGGGTTTTTTATAAATCTTCTTTTACCCATGGATACTGGAGGGACTAAATTATGGTTAAAAGTTTAATTGTAAAGTTTGGCGGCTCCTGTCTTTCAACACCTCAAAACATAAACTTAGCTGCAAAAAAGGTTGTTGAAGAAGTTAAAAAAGACCGTAAAATTGCGGTTGTTGTTTCAGCTTTAGCCGGAGTAACCGATAATCTTCTTAAAACAGCTACTGAAGCAAGTTTAAATAAGCTTTCAAAAGAAGAGTTAGACGAAATTTTGTCTATGGGTGAAAGAACAGCGACAAGGCTAATGGTTTCAGCTCTAAAATCCTATGGTTTAAAGGCTATAGGGTTAGACCCTGCGGATAAACTTTGGCCTATCTATACTAACGCAGAATATGGGAATGCCGAGGTTGATTTAGAAAAAACTTTGAAGGCTGTTAAAAGGAAGATTAAACCTTTACTTGATAATGGTTTTGTGGTTGTTGTCCCTGGTTTTATTGGTTTATCGCCAGAAGGTAAAACTACAACCTTGGGTAGAGGTGGAAGTGACATTACAGCTGTTGTTTTGGGTAGGTGTATTGAAGCTGATGAGGTTGTTTTTGTTAAAGATGTTGCTGGGGTTCTTTCAGCAGACCCAAAAAAGATTCCTACACCAACAAAAATAGATGTTTTGGATGCTGAAGAAATGTTTAGTTTAAGTTCAGCAGGTGCAAAAGTTCTTCATCCAAGAGCATTAAAATATGTGACAAACAGTCTTACCTTAAGAGTTGCTGGTTTTAATGAAAGTCTTTCAGAAGGAACAGTGATAAAAGGAGAATTAGGTGTTGGTTTAAGGGTTTTCCTTTACCCTAAACCAGTATCCATGGTAACAATAGTTGGAAGAGAGGTTGCAACACCAGAATCATTATTAAAAATTTTTTCAGAAACTCTTCCAACAAAGACAAAAATTTTAGGTTTAACTCTTGCCTCACCTTCTCTACTACTTTATGTTGAAAACCCTTCAAAGCTGATTAAAAATATTCATAACTTAATTAAAACTCAAAAAGTTGCTAAGGCTATTCACAGTTTTGAACCGCTAACATTAATTATTGTTTCAGGTCATGAGTTAGAAAAGACTCCAGGTATTGTTGATTGTATTTCAGCTCCTTTAGCTAAAGAGAACATTAACCTTTATGGTTTACTTACCATAAGTAATTCTGTTCGTGTTTTTGTTCATCAAAAAGATGGTAAGAAAGCTCTGGAGCTAATAAAAGAAAATTTAAGTAAAACAGGATTAGTTTTGCAGGAGGTGTAACTATGGCTGGAAAACTAAAAGCCGCAGTTTTAGGAGCAACCGGAATGGTTGGACAAATGTTTGTTAGACTTCTAGAAAAAAATCCGTGGTTTAAGGTTGAGGTTGTAGCCGCCTCTGAAAGGTCTGTGGGTAAAAGATACTGTGAAGCCATGAGAGGTGGGGGAACTCTTGGAGAATTTTCTGAGGAGACTATGAATCTTGAAGTTCAACCTTTAAACCCTAAAGCCTTAAAAGATGTTGATGTTGTTTTTTCAGCGTTACCATCAGATGTGGCTTATAAAATTGAGGAAGATTTTGCTAAAGAAGGATTTATTGTTTTAAGTAATGCAAGCTCTCATAGGATGGACCCTGATGTTCCAATTTTAAATCCTGAGGTAAACTGGGAACATATTGTCTTAATCGAGGATCAACGTAAAAGAAGAAACTGGGATGGGGCAATAGTAACAAATCCTAACTGTACAACAGCAATTCTTACTCTTTCACTTAAACCAATTTTTGATAGGTTTGGTTTAAAACGTGTTATAGTTTCTACTATGCAAGCTGTTTCTGGAGCTGGTTACCCGGGTGTAGCTTCTTTAGATATTATTGATAATGTTATTCCTTTCATTAAAAAAGAGGAAGAAAAAGTTTGTAGTGAGTCTTTAAAAATGATGGGTTCTCCTGAGAAACCTGCATCATTTAAGATTTCTGCAAGCTGTCATAGAGTTCAAACTATTGATGGCCATTTAGAAGCTGTTTTTGTTGAAACTGAGGAAAAAGTTAAGCCCGAAGATGTTGTTGAAGTTATGGTTAAGTTTGAAAGTGAACCTCAAAAACTTAAGCTTCCAACAGCTCCAAGCCCACCTATAGTTGTTAGGTTTGAAGAGAACCGTCCTCAGCCAAGACTTGATAGAATGGCTGGTGATGGTATGGCTGTTGTTGTTGGTAGAGTTAGAAAAGATGATGTTTTTGAATGTGTAAAGTATGTTGTTTTAGGTCATAACCTAATTAGGGGAGCTGCTGGATGCTCAATTTTGAATGCTGAACTACTTAAAGCAAAAGGATACTTATAGGAGGTGTAGAGATTTGGATATAGGTAAAAAACGGAGACTAAACAGAATTTTTAGAAAAGATGGAAAAGCGGTAATTGTTCCTATGGATCATGGGGTAACCATAGGTCCTGTTAAAGGCTTAGTTGATATGCAACAAACAATTAACAAGCTGATACTTGGTGAAGCTGACGCCGTAGTGGTTCATAAGGGTATTGCAAGCTATGTTGACACTGAGGGTCTTGGGCTTATTATCCATCTTTCTGGAAGCACAAAAATCGGGCCGGATCCAAACTGGAAGGTTAACGTATGTAGTGTTAAACAAGCTTTAAGACTAGGAGCAGACGGAGTTTCTGTTCATGTAAATGTAGGTTCAGCTCAGGAACCAGAAATGCTAAAAAGTATGGGTAGAATAGCTGATAAGGCGGCAGAATACGGGTTACCACTACTAGCTATGATGTATCCAAGAGGACCTAACATAAAAAATGAACATGACCCTGAGCTTGTTAAACATGCTGCAAGACTTGGGGCGGAGCTTGGAGCAGACATAATAAAAACAAATTATACTGGAAGTATCGAAAGCTTTAGAGAGGTTGTTAAAGGCTGTCCTGTTCCAGTAATAATTGCTGGTGGACCTAAAGCCAAAGATGATGCTGGATTCTTAAGGATGGTTTATGATTCTATTCAGGCTGGTGGAGCAGGAGTATCTATAGGTCGAAACGTTTTCCAGCACCAAAACCCAACAGGAATGGTTAAGGCTCTAAACGCGATAGTTCATGAAAAAGCCACTGTTGAAGAAGCATTAAAAATTCTTGGTGAATCTGGATGAAGGAGCTATGGGTTGAAGTAAACGAGGAGCTGCCAGAAAACCTTAAGCAATCAATTTTAGAAAACTGTAAAAAAGGTTGTAATGTGGTTATTGTTGAAAAAGACTCTCTTAAATATGCTAAAAACTTAAACCTAACAACAGCCTCAAAAACAGATGGAGACTTAGTTTTAGTTGAGGGTTTAGATGAGAATCTTATTAAAAAACATGTAAACGAGAAAAAGCGGGTTTGTGTTAAAATAACAGTTAAAGACAGAGAAGATGAAGAAAAGATTGTTAATGCAGCAAACATAGGTGCATCCTACATTATTGCTTTATGTCAAAACTGGAAAATCATTCCACTTGAAAACTTAATAGCAAAAATTCGTGGAAAAGCAAAACTTTTAACAGAAGTTTCAAATGCGGATGAAGCAAAATTAGCTTTAGAAATTTTAGAGCTTGGCGTTGATGGTGTTGTTCTCAAAACAGACAAACCAGAAACAATACAAGAGGTAGCCTTGACTTTAGCAAACTTTAAAGAAAAACCAAGATTAAAGTTAACCATTGCAAAAATCTTGGGGAGTAAAGAGATAGGTTTAGGTGACAGAGTTTGTATCGACACATGTAATCTTATGGAGAAGGGAGAAGGAATTCTTGTAGGATGTCAGTCTTCAGGCTTGTTTCTTGTTCAAGCAGAGGTTTTAGAAACTCCTCATGTTGAACCAAGACCTTTTAGGGTTAATGCAGGGCCAGTCTCACTTTATGTACTTGCAACAAAAGATAAAACACGCTATCTTTCAGAGTTAAAAGCTGGAGAAGAAATTTTGATTGTTGATAAAAATGGGAATATAAGAAACTCTATTGTTGGAAGAGTCAAAATAGAAAGAAGACCTTTGCTTTTAATTGAGGCTGAAGAAGGTGGTGAAACAATTAAAACCATAGTTCAAAAT
>CAZAHF010000001.1:64795-72381 GCA_964484995.1 uncultured Candidatus Bathyarchaeia archaeon
CACCGTGTAACTAGAGACGGATCAAAATCTGTGAAGGATCTAAAACCTGGAGATGAAGTTCTTGTTTATCGTCAACGTGGCGGAAGACATTTTGGTATTCTTGTTGAGGAAGAAACAGTGATTGAAAAGTGAAACCAAAAATATGTGCTGTTATTACAGGAAAAAATTTTGAAGAAATAAAAACTATGCTTAAAACTATTGAAAAACTGAATGTAGACCTTGCTGAGTTTAGGATAGACTACCTAAAAGAAGAAGTTGATTTTTTAAAAGTTAAAAGTTTAACAAGTCTACCTCTTATTGCAACAAACAGACCCATAGGTGAAGGGGGCTTTTCAAAAAAGCCTGAAGAAGAAAGGTTAGAAACACTATTTAAGGCTGCTGAAGCTGGTTTTGAATATATTGACCTTGAACTTTCAACAAAAAACCTAAAGGAAGCTGTTAAAAAAGTTAAAGGTTTAGGCTCAAAACCAATAATCTCTTTCCATGATTTTTCCTCCACCCCACCAGTCCAAAAGTTTTTTAAAATTTTTAATAAGGAGGTTAAGGCTGGAGCTGAAATATGTAAAATTGTTACCATGGCTAAGAGTCTTGAAGACAATTTAACAGTTTTAAGGTTTATTTGGGGCTCCTCAAAAAAAAGTAGAGTTGTCTCCTTCTGTATGGGGAAACTTGGTATTATTTCAAGAATTCTTTCTCCAATCTTTGGTGGAGAATATACCTATGCTGCTGTTCAACCTGGTAAAGAGTCGGCAGAAGGCCAGCTAACAGTTGAAAAAATACGTAAAATCTACGACTTAATTTGGTGTTAAGCTTTGAAGATTAATGCAAAAACAAAGGTTTATGGTGTTATAGGAGACCCTATTGAACATTCCTTAAGCCCAATAATCCATAATGCTGCATTTAAAAAGCTTAAGCTTAACGCTGTTTATCTAGCCTTTAAGGTTTCTCCAACTAATTTGGCTGATGCTGTTAAAGGATTAAAAAGTTTAGGTGTAAGCGGCTTTAATGTTACAATTCCACATAAAATTTCAATAATTCCTCTATTGGATGAAGTGGATTCTTTAGCGGAAAAAATTGGTGCTGTAAACACTGTAAAAAATGTTGATGGAAAACTAGTAGGCTACAATACTGATGGTGAAGGAGCCTTAAAGGCTCTTGAAGAAAATGGTGTTTCATTAAAGAATAAAAAGATTGTTTTAGTTGGTGCTGGAGGAGCTAGTAGAGCTTTAGCCTTTACATTTGCAAACTATGCGGAAGAACTTATAATTCTTAATAGAACAGAGGAAAAAGCTATTAATCTTGCAGCATCAATCTCCAAAAATTATGGTTTGAAAGTAAAAGGGCTAAGGTTAAATGAGGAAAACCTAACTCTAGAACTTAAAGATGCCGACATTCTTGTTAACACAACTTCTGTTGGAATGTATCCTAACATTAAAGAAACACCAATACCAAAGAAGCTTATAAAACCAGGAATGGTTGTTTTTGACATAGTCTACAAACCATTAAAAACAAGACTTTTAAGAGATGCTAAGCTAAAAGGAGCAAAAGTTGTTGATGGTTTAGCTATGCTTGTTTATCAGGCTGTTAAAGCTTTTGAGATTTGGACAGGCTTACATCCTCCTGTTAATGTTATGTTTAAGGCTGCTTTAAGAGGGTTGAAAGGTTAGGATGGAAGGTTTTGGTGAAGCAGTAGCTTATGGTGCAGCAACAATCGTTAATGCTATAGCTATAGGTAAAGGTGCAGCTTTTGGTTTAGACCTAAAAACTAGAGCAAAAGTAACTTTAACCAGTGAAGCTGGAGTTGTTAAAGGGAAAATTCTCTCAGAACCGGAGGAAGATACTAAGCTGATTGAAGCTGCAATACAGGTTGTGTTTAAACATTTTGATGTTGAAAAAAAGTTTGGTGCTTATGTAGAGACAGAATCAAATATTCCGATAGCTAAAGGTTTAAAGAGTAGTAGTGTAGCTGCAAACGCACTTATTCTTGCAGCTTCAGCGGCTTTAGGTAAAAAGCTTAATGATAAAACGATTTTAAACCTTAGTGTTGAAGCGGCGTTTAAGGCAAAAACAACAATTACAGGTGCTTTTGATGATACTTGTGCCTCATATTATGGGAATATTGTTATAACTAACAATCTTAGAAGACAAATTATTAAAAGGGATAGAATAAGGAAGAACTATTGTGTTTTGATACATATTCCTCCACAAAAAGCTTATACAGTCAAATCTAATGTAGAACAGATGCGTCTTATAGCACCCCATGTCGAGTTAGCGTTTAAAGAAGCCTTAAAAGGAAACTATTGGAAAGCCTTAACCTTAAACGGTATTCTCTACTCAGCTGCTCTTGGCTACAACCAAAAAATAGTTTTTGAAGCTTTAAAAGCTGGAGCTGTTGCTGCTGGTTTAAGTGGAAAAGGTCCTGCTGTTGTGGCTGTTGTTAATGAGAAAAATAAGGATAAGGTTTTAGATGTTTGGAGGTCTTTTAAAGGGGAAGTTTTAGAGACAAACATAAACCGTAGAAAATCCCACATTGTTAGGGCTGAATAGGTTTGGTTAATGTTTTAATTTGTAGAACAGAAAAACTTTCAGGCTTTATAGAAGCCCCACCATCCAAAAGTTATACTCATCGAGCTATTATTGCTTCAGCCCTATCCAAAGGAACATCAAAAATATTTAATCCTCTTTTTTCTGATGATACATTAGCAACAATTAATGCGTGTAAACGCTTAGGTGTTTTTATTGAGAAAGTGAATAATAATCTTAAGGTTAAAGGTAAGAAAAGCCTAGAACCTCCAAAAACCCCTATAAACTGTAGGCTTTCAGCAGCAACTTTAAGATTTATGACTGCTGTTGCATCTTTAGCTAAAGGCAAAACTGTTTTAACAGGTGAAGCAGGACTTTTAAGAAGACCTGTAGGACCTCTGGTTGATGCTTTAAATCAGCTTGGGGTTTCCTGTGAATCTAGAAACGGGTATCCGCCTGTTACAGTTTATGGTGGAAGCCTTATTGGAGGGGAAACCTCAATAGTTGGGGATGTAAGTTCCCAGTTTATTTCAAGTCTACTTTTTATCTCTCCACTTACAAAAAACAAGACAAAAATAACCTTAACAACACCTCTTGAATCTAAGCCCTATGTTCAGTTAACCTTAGAAATCCTCAAAAAGCATAAAGTGAAAGTCAAGGTTTTAGGTGACCATGAAGGCTACTTGGTTAATGAAAATCAGAGATATCAACCTTACAACCATAAGGTTCCGGGGGATTTTTCTTCAGCATCCTTTCTTATGGCTGCTGCAGCCATAACAGGCTCCCAAATTAAACTTAAAAACCTTAATGTTTCAACATTAAACCAACCAGACATGGAAATCCTAAACATACTAAAAAAGATGGGTGTAGAGGTTAGCTTAGAAAAAAATTTTGTAACTGTTAAAGGAGACACATTAAAAGGGATAAGCTTAGATGCAAAAGATATACCAGATCTTGTTCCGGTATGTGTTGTTTTAGCTTGTTACGCTGAGGGTGAAACAAGAATTAAAAACGTAAGGAGGCTTCGAATTAAGGAGTCTGATAGAGTAGAAGCAATAACCTCAGAAATCATAAAAATGGGTGGGAAAATCCATAAAATTAAAAATGAGCTTATAGTTGAAGGCCCATGTAAACTTAAAGGAGCAACCATAAATCCCTACGGCGACCATAGAATTGCTATGGCCTGTGCTATTGCTGCACTTGGTGCTGAAGGAAAAACAAAGATTTTAGATGTTGAATGTATAAAAAAATCTTATCCAAACTTTCTCAAAGACTTAAAAAGTTTAGGAGGTAAAGTAGCCTTTGTCAAATAATTCGATAGGCAGAAGATTTGTTATAACAATTTTTGGGGAAAGTCATGGAAAATGTGTTGGTGTTGTTGTTGATGGTTGTCCTCCAAGATTACCTTTAAAGGAGGAAGACATCCAAAAGGAGTTGGATAAAAGAAAGCCAAGTAAAGAGTTTTATTCAACAACCAGGATAGAGGAAGATAAAGTTAACATTCTTTCAGGTGTATTTAACGGATATACTACTGGTGCACCAATTTGTATGGTTGTTTGGAATAAAGAAGTTCAATCTGATGTTTATGAGGAGTTTAAATGGAAACCTAGACCTGGTCATGCTGATTATCCAGCCTCTATAAAGTATAAAGGTTATCATGATTATCGTGGGGGAGGTATATTTTCTTCAAGAATAACGGTCGGATTTGTGGCTGCTGGTGCAATAGCGAAAAAACTGCTTAAACAGGTTGGAGTTGAAGTTTTAGCTCATGTAGTTGAGATTGGCGGTGTAAAAATAAAAACTCAACCAACTGTAGATGAAATAAGGGAAAAAGTTTATTCTAACCCTTTAAGATGTGTCGACTTTGAAGCTGCAAAGAAGATGGAAAAGGTGATTTTAGAGGCGAAGAAAGAAGGAGATAGTGTTGGAGGGATTGTTGAGGCCATAGCTATTAATATCCCGGTTGGTGTTGGCGCCCCTATTTTTGGCTCGCTGGATGCTGATCTTGCAAAATTTTTGTTTTGTATTCCTGCAGTTAAGGGAGTGGAGTTTGGTGCTGGATTTAAGGCTGCAAGAATGAGAGGTTCAGAAAACAATGATCAATACGTTGTAAGAGATGGAAAAGTTATCACGTTAACAAATAATGCTGGTGGGGTTCTTGGAGGTTTATCTACGGGTATGCCCTTAATTGTTAGGGTTGCATTTAAACCCCCTTCTTCTATCCCAAAAAAACAAAGAACAGTAAACCTCAAAACTATGACAAACACCGAAATAGAGGTAAAGGGAAGATATGACGTATGCTTTATTCCTAGAGCTGTTCCCATAGTTGAAGCTGTTGTTGCAAATGTGCTTGTAGACCATCTTCTGCTCTCAGGAACAATCAAGTAAACAAAAAAGAGGTAAATGGTGAGTTGTTAAGGTTTTCAATTAACCGTTACAGTAAACGTAGCCTTTAACCCTACGGACAAAATTTTCACACGTGAAACATTCAAGAAAGGGGACAACTTTCCCCTTAACTGGACAATCAACCCCTTCTTTTTTTAGTCTACTCATAGCCTTTTTTGAAAACACTCCTTTAAGTTCAGAGAGTTTATCCTTAGAAATTCGAAAAGATTTTTGGAAAGTTTTAACTTCAAGTTTATGTTTAACTTCCTCAGACAACCTTATTCAAACATTTATTTTTTCATCTAACCTAAAAATGTTTAACGGTTGATTTTTCCTGAAATTTTTACTGAACTTCTATGTTTTCCTCTGAAAACCCTAACGCCACCAGTTTTTCTTTAGTTTTTTCCCTATGATCCCCTTGAAGAAGAATCTGGTTATTTTTAGCTGTTCCTCCACAGGCACAATAAGCCTTTAACTCAGCAGCTAACTTTCCAATATCAACACTTTTTGCATCTAAACCTTCTATGACTGTTACAGGCTTATTCCATTTTCTCCTTTCTAACCGAACTTTGATTCGCTGCTGATCTTTACTTATCTCTCCACAAACACACAAATCTTTTGGTAATCCACAAACTTCACATATTTCCGCCATAACTTTCTCTTGAACTCCCTTTCTCCTTCACCTAAAATTTCACTACTTTTATTGTTTATATTCAACTAAAAATAAGGATTCCCCTATATATTTATTTATTGTTACTCCTAAGTGAGGGATTCTGGTGGAAAAGCCTTTAAAGGTTGCTGAAGAAATTGCTGAAATGGCTCAGCTTGCTTCTATTCTTGAGGTTTGTAGTTATCCTAAGCCTGGAACGGTTCATAGGTTTTTTGATTTTAAGGATACCAAGTTTGAACATTTTATTGCAAGTGGTGTAGCAATAGGCTCTATAATGAGGAAAGCAGCCTTAAAGGGTTTTATGGTGGAAGTAAAAAAGCATAGCCTTCAAAAAGTAGAGGTAGGAAAATACATAAAGGAGTGTATAATTGAGTCAAAAAGATGGCATCTAGGCGGAAACACTAACCTTGGGATAGTAACTTTACTTGTTCCAATTGTTGTAGGAGCTGGAATGTTTAAAGCTAAATACAAAAAGTTTGATCCAAAAATTCTTCGTAAGAATATTATAAAGGTTGTTAAATCAACAACTGTTAAAGACACTATCAACTTTTATGAGGCTGTAAGGCTGGCTGAAGCAGGTGGGCTTAATAAGACTTATAAGGAAAAAGGTTTGGAGGCTTTAGATGTTACTAAAAAAAGCTCCTTAGAAGACATTATCCAAAGGAAAATTAAGCTTTACGATGTTATGGTTTTATGTTCAGGTTGGGATGAAATTTGTAAAGAATGGGTTACCGGTATGCGTATAACTTTTGAGGTAGGTTACCCAACAATAAAAAGAGTTTACCATAAAACAGGAAACTTGAATAAGGCTATAACCCAATGTTTTTTAACAATCTTAGCAAAACAGCCAGACAGTCTAATAGCAAGAAAAAACGGCTTAAAGAAAGCTGAAGAAATATCTAAAAAAGCAAAAAAAATTTTGGAAATAGGTGGAACTCTAACAAGCAAAGGGATGAAAGAAACAGAAAAACTTGATTTAGAGCTTAGAACTCCAGATAACAGGTTAAACCCAGGAACAACTGCCGACTTGACAGCAAGCTCAATAATGGTTTCCCTATTAAGCGGAATAAAACCTTAAAATAGTTTACCTAAGTTAAAGTTTAAACCTAACCCTCAAAATAATATTCTATGGTTTACAGTAGCCCGGTGGTGTAGCGGTCAAGCATAGCAGGCTCTGGACCTGCTGACGGGAGTTCGAATCTCCCCCGGGCTACCAAAATTTAACTATCCAAATTTTTGGAGGGTTAGTAAACAATCCAAAAAATTGGACACATAAAATATTTAGACAAAACTGTTCACCCACCTTTAATCATACGTTTGGATGGGGAAAATTTTCATAGACTTCCACGTGTTTTTGGGTTTAAGCTACCTTTCGATAAAAGCTTCCATGTTCTAATGGTGAAGACAGCCAAGGATATTTTAATAAAAGCAGAGATAAAACCTCTTCTTGCATACACATTTTCAGATGAAATTAATCTTCTTTTCTATAAGAAAATAGATCTACCATTTAACGGAAAAATTGGCAGAATTCTTTCTTTACTTTCTTCTTATGCTACATCATCGCTTCAATTTTATCTTTTAAGTTTGGGTAAAGCAAAAATTTTTCCTGTTTTTTCTGCTCAAGCATTTAAAGTTAAGTCTGATAAAAAAATCTTAGAATATTTTTATTGGAGGTGTTCCGCATCTCTAAGAAACTTTCTAAAAGAGTATACTTTAAAGGTTCTTAGGAAAAAGTTTCTTTCCCTCTCTAAAGAGGAAATTACTAAAAAGCTTTGTGAAAAGGGAATAATTTTGAAAAAGCTTCCTAGATGGGAGAAATATGGAACCATAGTCTGTTATAGGATGGATAAAAGGAAGAATTTAACTCAAAAAAGTGTTGATTTTACGAGTGAAAAAGGAAGGAAGTGGTTAAAGTCTTATCTTAAAGAAAAATAAAACTTTATTATTGAGTAAAATTTTTCACTTATTTTAGACAATATTTTCGTTTATTAAACTAAAAGTATACATG
>CAZAHF010000002.1:0-71542 GCA_964484995.1 uncultured Candidatus Bathyarchaeia archaeon
GTATGTAATATAATACGTTTTAGTGATGGTTTTAGCTGGAAAAATCTTCAGACTAAAAGAAAAAACAAGCCTTAAAAACTTAGCTAATAAACTTAAAAACCTAAAAGTTGACGAAACCTACACAGAAAACAACTTCCAGTTTACTCTAACAACGGAAGTTAAAGAATTAAATCATAGGGAAAGCTTAATTGAAGGAAGTATTTTGAGAGATGAAATTATTCATTTACGCCAAAAAGATCAGGTTAAACCAATACCAAAAACTGTTGAAGTCTTTTTTGCTCTTCATGAATATAAAGACTTAACATTGCTAACAATTTTAGAGAAAAAGTGGAAGGCAAATAACTTAGCAAACTTTTTTAGTGAAAAAGTTTTTGGTCTTATAGGCTTTGTTTTAGAAGTTAAAATTCCACCTGAAAACCTTAAAATGTATCATGAACAAAACCCTGAGGGGACAAAAGTAATATTTTTTAGTGATGTAAACATCCCTAACGTAAAAAAGCTATCTCTTTATGGAGCAGACCTTAAAAACTCAGCTCTTTATACGGATTTTCTTTCCCATGGAAACATTTGGTATGTGGTTGTAACCTCTAAAAAGTATGGTTATGTTGTTGGTTTAACTGGGAATGGTATAGTAACAATCTTTAACCAAATAACACCAAAAGATTTTTTAGCTTATGTTAAAGAGGAGGTCTTTCCTTTAATTCAAGCCTAAAAATGTGGATTTGTAGTTTGTTTAACGAAAAGTTTAAACGTTTAATCATTACCTTTTTCAACAAGGTTATATAACCTTCCATCCTAAAATAGTTTATAAAGTCTAACTTGAAAAAGTTAGACTCTAACCGTGAGGAGGAAATGTTTTGAAGCTTGAGGGAGAAAAGAAGATTAGACTGGAAACAAAGTTTATCCGTGTCCCACTGATTATCCACACGGTTTTAAAGCGTGATAATAGTTTCACACTTCAAGTTGAACATTTACAGGTTAGAAGAACAAGCATTAACCTCCCAAAAAATATTCTAAACCTAAGTTCAGAGGAGATAGGTGAATATATAAAAGAGGTTTACCCAAATGCAAAATCCTTTGTTATCCAGTATGAGGAAAGAGATGGGGAAATGGTTCCGTTCTGTGCTCAGCTCTTCATTTCAGGAAGGGTTAGAGAAAAAAGGGTTAGTTAACCAAAAATTTTTGACTTAATCTTTTGCCAAATATACTTGGCAAGAACGTTTATCATTAACTCTTTAAAATGTCCCTTTTTAAGGTATCTTAAAGCAACACTCGGTCTTAGATAAAAGCTAAAATATGCTTTTTTTACAAGCTTCTGTAGTTCTTCAGGTTTAAGTTCTTTTGTTTTCATTACGGGTTTTAAGACTGTATACTTAGACCAGTCTTCTGTTAAAAGTAAACCCTCTCTTTTTGCTATCTGATAAAGTTCTGTTCCAGGGAAGGGTGTAGCTATAGAAAACTGAACATAGTCTGGGTTAAGCTTTTTAGCAAACTTTATTGTTTGCATAGCATCTTCCCATGTTTCACCAGGAATTCCAAAAACAAAAGAAGCTACTGTTTCTATACCAACTTCCCTAGCCCAACGCATTACACGTTCAGCCTGTTCAAGCTTTATACCTTTACGTATAAGGTTTACTACTCTTTGAACACCAGACTCAACACCAAAATAAATCATAGTACATCCAGCTTTCTTCAAGGTTTGCATAAGCTCCTTATCTATTAGGTCAACTCTACATGAGCAAACCCATTTTGTGTCTAGTTTTCTATCTATTATTTCTTTACATATCGCTTCAGCTCTTTTCCTGTCAAATGTAAAAGTATCATCAACAAACTCTACATACCTTGTTTTATAGGCTTCCTGAAACTGCTCAACCTCATCTACAACGTTTTTTGGACTTCTAGCTCTAAACTTTTTACCAAAAAGTAGGGAGGATGAACAGAAGATACAGTTAAAGGGGCAACCTCTACTTGTTAAAATTGTTCCAAGAATCATGTTTTCTCCAAAAGCCTTATACTTATCCATAGGAAGCAGATGTCTTGCTGGAAACGGTAGTTCATCAAGATTTTCTATTAGTGGTCTAGGCTGAGTTTTTATAAGTTCACCATTTTTCCTGTAAACTATCCCCTTAACATCTTTAAGGTCTCCTTCCTTTTCTAAGGTTTGAACAAGCTCAAGAAGCGTATACTCACCTTCACCAATACATGCAACATCAACAAAAGAATTTTCTTTCATTGTTGTTTCATAAGCAAAAGTAACATGAACCCCACCCAAAACAACTGTTGACTCAGGTAAAACGTTCTTAACTGTTCTAGCTGTTTGAAGAGCACTGTTTATCATAGCTGTTGTTGCAGTTATTCCAACCAGGTCTGGCTCCCGTTTTTCTAGCTCATCTTTAATCTGCCTATAAGATAAACCTAAAACAGGAGCATCCAAAATCTCTACATGATACCCATATTTTTCAAGCACAGCTGCAAGATAAGTTAAACCCATAGGTGGGGCAATAATACCTGCTGTTGAATAAAGCTCAATTTCACGGGGTATTGGAGGGTTAATTAAAAGAATCTTCATACGCTAACCCTACACCAACAATATTTAGTACGCAGTTAATCCCAGCATAAATTTATCTCCTCTACGTTTTTCGTTTTCTTACTTCAGCTATTTTATTTGCTATAAGCGCTGCAAAAGCCCCCGCTCCAACACCATTATCTATATTAACAACAGCTAAACCAAGACTGCATGATTGAAGCATAGCCATTAAAGCTGATACCCCCCTACCACCATACCCATAACCAGTTGATGTTGGAACACCTATAACCGGACAATCAACAAGACTGGCAACAACAGAAGGTAAAGCTCCCTCCATACCAGCAACAACAACAAAAACATCAACATTTCTTTCTATCATTTCTTTAAGAGGTAGAAAAAGTCTGTGAAGACCAGCAACACCAACATCATAAGCCTTTAAAACTTCACAACCCATTCTCTCAGCTACAATAGCAGCCTCCTCAGCAACGGAAATATCAGCTGTTCCAGCGGTTAAAACTCCAATCTTTCCACCAGTCCTTTTAACCTTAAATCCAGCTTTACTTACAACAACAATTCTAGCTTTATCATAAACCTTAACTTTGAAGCCCCTCTTAAGCTGTCTTTTTAACTCGCGAATATGCTCTTCTTTTACTCTGCTAACAACAGCTTCACCAACAATTTTTACCATCTCCCTAACAATTTTTACTGTTTCAGAAGGAGATTTATTTTCAGCATAAACAATTTCAGGAACCCCCCTTCTCTTAGATCTTCCTAAGTCAAGTTTAGCAAAATTTTCAATGCTTTTTAATGTAAAAAATTTAAGTTGCTTTTCCGCCTCGTCAACTGAAATTTTCTTTTCTCTAACCTTTCTTAAGATTTCCCTAACACTAACCAAGCTTTACCCCAAAAATATTTTTCCTAATAATTCTTACCTTTACAGAAATAGATATAGTCTTCAACTAAAATTAAAGTATTTTGAGGTATCCTCATGGTTTCTTCCTTAAGAAAACGACTGATGATTATTGACCCTCAACAAGCAGGAATTTCTGGAGATATGTTTTTAGGAGCACTTCTAAGTTTAGGGGCGGATAAAAAAACTGTTAAAGAAACTATAGCTAAACTTTTAGATTATGTGAGTGGCTGCGAAAGTTTAGAGTTAATTACAGAAGAAGTTGTTAAGCATGGATTTAAGGGTGTTAGAGCGATAGTTAAGGCAAAAGAAAAAAATGTACATAGAACTGGGGAGGAAATACAAAATATTGCTAAAAAGTTTTTGGATGAAAACAATCTTTCCGAAAAAGCAAAAAATTTTGTTTGGAAATCTCTTTTAACTCTGTTGGAAGCTGAAGCAAGAATGCATGGTTCGTCTGTTAAGGATTTACGTTTACATGAAACTGGTTCTGTTGATACGTTAGCGGATATTGTTGGTGTTGCAACAGCTTTAGAAAATCTGAAGGTTTTTGATGAGAACGTAGAAGTTTTTTCCCTTCCTGTTTGTGTTGGTGGAGGAAAAATTAGAACACCCCACGGAATTCTAAGCATACCAACACCAGCAACCTTAGAAATTCTTACCTCAAAAAATTTTCCTTTTTTTGGATTAGAGTTTGAAGCTGAATTAGCTACTCCAACAGGTGTTGCTTTACTTGTAAATCTTGCTAAACCAGTTAACAGCTACCCATTAATACATGGAATTAGAGTTGGATATGGTGCTGGCAAAAAAGATTTTGAGTTTACACCTAACCTTTTAAGGATAGTTACTGGAGAAAAAATAGACCAATTTGTAGGTGAAGAAATTTACATAGTTGAAACAAACGTTGATGATGTTGACGGTGAAACAGTAGGATATTTAATTGAAAGATTGATTAACTCCGGTGTTAAGGATGCGTATGTTGTTCCATCTATAGGGAAGAAGAACAGGGTTGTTTTAACCATTAAAGCATTAACCGATCTAGAGAATCTAAAAAAAACTGTTAACTTAATCTTTAGTGAAACAGGAACTCTTGGGGTAAGGGTTTATTCATGTAGAAGGCTTATTCTTAAAAGGGAAATTTCTTTTGTTAATGTTAAAGTTGATGATAAGTCTTTTAAGGTAAGAATTAAAACAGCAAAAGACTTAACTGGAAAAATTTTTCAGGTTAAACCTGAGTTTGAAGACCTTAGGAAAATTGCTTTAGAAACAGGTAAACCTCTTAGAGAGATAAGAGAAAAAATTAAAAGTTTAATTGGTTAACCTACAATCTTTCTTACCTTTTGACTTATATACCTTATATCCTCCTCAGTTAAACCTGCATGGGATGGGAGAGAAAAAACCTGTCTTGCTGCAGCTTCTGTTTTTGGGAGAGACCGAGGTTTAAACCCAAACTTTCTCCTATAATATGGAGCCATATGAACAGGAGTGGGGTAATAAACTTCAGCTTGAATCCCTGCATTAACAAGTTTTGTTACAACCTTGTTTCTTTCACCAGCCCTACAGCCTCTTAACCTAACCGTGTAAACATACCATGAATGCTTATAACCTTTAGGTTCAAATGGAAGCTCAAGTCTTCCAATGTCTTCAAGCATATTTGTTAGTAGATTTGCATTTTTTCTTCTTGCTTCTAAAAGTCTGGGAAGCTTTAAAAGCTGATAGTATCCTATAGCGGAAGCTATTTCAGACATTCGATAGTTATGTCCAAGCCGTTCACTTGAATGATGTCTACCAACTCCATGGCTTCTTATAGCGTAAAGAGCTTCAGCATTGTCTCTCCTGTTGGTTGTAACCATTCCTCCTTCACCAGTTGTGATTGTTTTAGACCCGTAAAAGCTAAAACATCCAAAATCTCCAAAAGAACCAGCCTTTTTACCCGATAATTCTGCACCAATAGCTTGAGCAGCATCTTCAATAACGATTAGGTCATGTTCCTTTGCAATCCTCATAATTTTTTCCATATCAGCCATTAAACCATACATGTGAACAGGTATTATTGCAGCAGTTCTACTGGTTATAGATTCTTCAACAGCAAGAGGGTCGATTGTATAGGTTTTGGGGTCTATATCTACAAAAACAGGTTTTGCACCAGCTAAAACAACCGCTTCAACAGTTGCAACAAAAGTAAAGCTTGGAACAATAACCTCATCACCCTCACCAATATCAGCTGCAAGTAAAGCTGCATGTAAGGCTGCTGTTCCTGAACTTACAGTTACCGCATATTTTGTTCCTATATATTTAGCAAAACTTTCCTCAAATTTTTTTGAATAAGGGCCATCCCCAAACTTTGAGGTAAGCATACCACTTTTTAAAACACCAATAACAGCCTCTATCTCCTCCTTATCAATCATAGGTTGAGCAATAGGGATAATCTTCCTCAATTTTTTATTTCACCGTTTAAAAAGTAAGAGTCCACTGTAACTTTGTTGATAGTAATTTATTTGTAGTTTAGGGTTTTTAAATTTATTTACAAGACAACAATCTTAGGGAATTTTTATGTTGCTAAAAAAACCAAGTGTTTTACTTATTCCAGTAATGTCAAAACTTCATAAAAAGAAAGCTTTAGAGGTTACTAGAAAGGTGAGAAATCTTTTTAGGAAAGAATTAAAGGTTTTAGGTCCAAAAAAGCCAGTGTTTGATTTAGGTGATTTTTCTAAGATTAAGGTTAGGAATTTGGATTTTGATGTTGGAGTTGTTTTTGTGGGTAGTGGAGGAACAAGTAAGATTGTTGCTGATATAGCGCTAAACAAAGACTGGTTTATTTTGGCATACGATAAAAACAATAGTTTACCTTCAGCTTTAAGTGCAAAAGAAAAAATGGTTTCTATGGGAGGATGGAAAGGAAAACTTGCCTATACAGACCTTCAAAAAGTTCCGGATGAAATAGTTAACACTGCGTATGTATCTCAAATTTTAAAGCTGCTCAAAAAAGTTAGGATTGGAGTTTTTGATAAGAAAGATCAAAAACTAAGAGACAGCATAGAGTTTGTTAAAAAATGTTTTCAGGTTAAAGTTTCAGTTTTTCCTCTTGGAAAGTTGTTATCAACAGTAAGGGAAGTTCAGGTTAAAAATGTTGAAAATGAGTTAAACAAGAAAATTGGTAGGATAAAGATTCATAAGGTTTCAAAAAAAGATTTGGTTGAAGCTTTTAGGCTTTATTTGGCTTTAAAAAAGATTATTAGGGCTAAGAATTTAAGTTGTGTAACGTTTGATTGTTTTGAGTATTTAAAAAGTTTAAGGGAAACACCCTGTCTTGCTTTTTCACTTTTAAACAATGAGGGTTTTCAAGGTGTTTGTGAAAACGAGGTTTTATATGCGCCTTTAATGTTTATTATGGCAAACCTAACCAAAAGACCAGTTTGGATTGCTAATCTTGCAAAAATTAGCCTAAAAGATAATACTGTTATGCTTACCCATTGTACAGCAGCAACAAAACTTTCTGATGGGAAAAGAAACGTTTTAATTAAACCTCATTTTGAGTCTGGTTTAAGTGTTTCTTTAGATGTTCCCTTAGAAAGAGGCTTTGTTACATTAGCACATTTAAGGTTAAATCCACCATCCATAGTTATTGCTGAAGGATGTCTTCTAAAGTCTCAGATTGGGTTAAGAGATGAGTGTAGAACTCAAGCCTATATAAAGTTGGATGGAAACCTCCAAAAATTTGTTAAATTAACTGGGAACCACCATGTTGTTGGTTATGGTAAACATGCTTCAGCTTTAGCTTTAATAGCAGAAAGAATAGGTTTAGCCTACTACACGACCTAATTTTTGAATAAAAAAACTGTTTATTTTTGGTGTATGACACTGCATTGCAGTGCATTACACATCTATAAGTTCTTTTTTGTTAGAGGTTACCAGCATCTTTCTTATTATGGTAAATTAAGGTTCTGGAAGCAATTTAGTCGTTGAGTGGGAAAAGTGAAAGAAACCCATTTAACATTGGTATATGGGATAAAACATTTAAAGCAAGGGTTGACTGGCAGAACAAGAAAGTGATATTGGCAGAGATGCCTAAGTAATATAAGAATTTGATAAAGATATATTGGAATCAAGGCAAGGAGAAGGTGGATGAAAAGATTGATGAAATAATAGTAGTTGGAAGGTGACCCCATGAATATGAAAAATAAGCTCTGGATGAATGGATTTTTAGGTTTTTTAGGGTTTCTTGGATTTGAAGCTTTCAAACTACACAATCCTTGGTATTTGTTTTACTTTTGTTTCTTTGCATTCTTTACCCATTTCAAGTATCTTAAAGAAGAACTCAAGTATTTAGGTTTACTTGGTGTGGTTGGATTAATCGTAGCAATACTTGGAGTTATAGGAATAATAAAGGTGTAGAAAATGATTCATGCTTTACTTACTCTTCACAGTTTCCGTTACTTTATCCAAACCTCCTAATGGAAGCTTCGCTTAACGGCATAATGTCATAATCAACAGTAAGTTTACAGAACCGTAAATAAAAAGATTTATATATTGTTTGATTTTAGATGGTTTAGCATCAACTTCTTTTTTGTGTTGTATGGTGGAGGCTTTGAGGAGAGGAAAACCCTATAACTTTTGCCACGGAAACTTTAAAAACAGCGAATTAAGTTTTAGGATGAAAATAAAAAGCTGTTTAAGGAGTTTTGATGAAAAA
Organism: uncultured Candidatus Bathyarchaeia archaeon; assembly: GCA_964484995.1. GTDB lineage: Archaea > Thermoproteota > Bathyarchaeia > Hecatellales > Hecatellaceae > EX4484-218. The sequence goes on from CAZAHF010000002.1 coordinate 8,131, forward strand.
TTATCACTCTAAAAGTTTTAGAAAAGGAGAAGGGTTGGGGGGTTGATTTAGACATCGAAACAACTTTTATTGGGCCTCCAAGATTAACAAGATTTGAGAAAGCAAGAGTGGTTGGGGCTAGGGCTCTTCAAATTGCGCTTGGAGCCCCTGTTTTAATTACCCCACCACCTAATGTTACAAGACCTGTAGAAATAGCTTTACTTGAGTTTGAAAAAGGAATTTTACCTATTACAATAAGAAGAAGATTACCAGATGGAACCTATGCCTACATCTCACTTCAAACTCTTCTTAAGCTTGAAAAGGAAGCAAGAGAAAGAAAGAGAATATAGGTGTTTACACGGTGTCTATTTAACCTTAAACCTTCTCTCTTTTTTTAGGAGAAACATATAGATTAAAACTGAGAGAAGAGTTGGAAAATAAAGGACTATAATTTCAAATTCTAATGTAAAAATTTTTACAAAGAAGCTTTCTATAAACCACAGAAGAAAAGAAACTATAATTAGGGTTAATGAAGCAGAAAACCAGCCTTCTCTATCTCTCATTTTTTAAGCCTCTTCATATAACCATACTTTCCAAACCTCAGAAGGAAAGACATGAATCTTACACCATCAAAATGAATACCGGATTTTTTAGCCTCTTTCTCACAAAAATGTTTTTCTGTATAGCTAGATTGGGATTGGCTATGTGTAGAACATATGGCAAAGGGTACAGGGTCACCTGTATGAGTTTTGATTTTAACAGGAGTTGGATGGTCTGCAAGAACAGAGATTGTGTAATCCTCATCTTTTTTAAGGTTTTTAAGAATTCTTCCAATAAGTCTTTTATCTAAGTCTTCTATAGTCTTAACTTTAAGCTTAAAATCACCAAGATGCCCAACTTCATCCGGAGCTTCAACATGAACCACAACTAAATCATGATTTTCAAGAGCTTTTAAGGCATAATCAGCCTTCCCCTCATAGTTTGTGTCAATAAAACCTGTTACACCCGGAACTTCAATAATATCCATACCCAAAAAAATCCCTATACCCTTAACTATGTTAACAGCTGAAATTATTGCACCCTTAACTCTAAACCTTTTTTTAAGACTAGGAATTTTAGGTTTTTTTCCAAACCCCCAAAGCCAAATCATGTTTGCAGGTTTTTTTCCTTCAGCAACTCTTTTTAGGTTTACTGGATGATTTGAAAGAATTTTTTTGGATTCAAGTATAAGCCTATTAAGAAAGTTTGCTGTTTCTACAGCAGATTTTGAGGTGGGTTTAATTAGGATTTCAGAAATTTTTTTACCTACAGCGTCATGAGGTGGTGTGCATAAAATTTTTTCAGAGAATTTTTTTCCATTTAAAACTAGGATATGTCTGTAGCTAACTCCCTTATAGAAGGAGATTTCCCCTTTTTTACCAAAACTTTTTTCTAAACTATCCACAAGCTTTTCTGCTTCTTCAGTTGATATATGACCAGCAGAATAGTCTGCAAGAAAACCGTTTTCTTCAGTGATAAGGTTACATCTAAAAGCTAGGTCTCCAGCTTTAAGCTTTACACCCGTAGCCACAGCCTCAAGAGGACCTCTTCCAGTATGATATTTTTTAGGGTTATAGCCTAAAATTGATAAAATTGCTATATCTGAACCGGTATCCATATTTTTAGGGATTGTTTGAAGAGTTCCACATAAACCTGCTGAAGCTATTTTATCCATGTTTGGATGGCAAGCTACTTCAAGCGGTGTTTTCCCATCAAACTCTTCAACAGGATAGTCTGCCATTCCATCTCCTATAATCAGAATATACTTCAAGACTACTAACCTGCTAACCCTTATCTAAACTCTCAAGTTTAAGAATATCTTCTGGTTTTAGTTCTCTACTCATTAGTAAAGCATCCTCACCATCCAGGTAGTAGTGGGGAATTACTCTAATCTCTTTGTATCCAAGCTTTTTGTAAAGGGATATTGCACTTAAGTTGCTAACCCTAACCTCAAGATAGGTTTCATGACATTTATAATGTTGAACCATGTTTTTTAGTGTTGTAATCATTAAAGCTGAGCCAACCCCCCTTAATCTATGTTCAGGCATAACTGCAATTGAAACTATATGACCCTTTTTTGTTATTTTGAATCTATGAAAATCTGAGAAGCCTGTTTCAACTCTAACCATTACATAACCAATAAGCCTATTCTCATGTTCAGCCACAATAAAAGTTTCAGGATAGCTTTTGTAAAGTTCAAGAAAGAAAAAGGGCGAATAGTTTTCAGGTAGACAAAGCCTGTTTATTTCAACTACTCTTAAAAGGTCTTCTTCTTTAAACTTTCTAATCTTGTAGTTTCCTTTAATAGTTAAAATTTCCTTCTCCATAACCTTGACCAATACTAACGTCTTAACAGCTAAACTTTTTACACTCTTAAGAAATATTTAACTGTTCTTTATAAAGAAAACCATTGTAGAGGATTTGCCTTATAAAACTTAAACTTAACCTACTCATAAAACATAGTAGTGTCTTAAGTGATTAGTTTTGACTGTGGAAAGTCAAGATGGAGAAGCTCCTGGTTTTACTCTTAGCTTGGCTGAGATAAGAAGCCTAGTTGAATCTGAGTTTATTATTGAAGAGGCAAGAATGGAGTTTGGAGTTATAACTTTTTTTGTTAGGTTTATGGAGTTACCTAAAAAATCTTTTGAAAGACTTGTTAAAAAGATGAAGCCACATAATCTTATCCCCATGCTAAGAAAAAAAGATGAAAAAAGTATTGCTTTATATGTTGTTCCAAGACCTAAAGCTAAAGTTGGAAGAGTAAGAACAAGTCTTATCCTTTTTGTAGTGACAACCATAACCATATTTTTAAGCGGATACTTTAACTCTATAGCTTGGGTAAGAATTTTTGGTGGGAATCCCTTTACTCATGCAGCCTACTTTACAGTGGCTCTTTTAGCAATTGTTGGGCTTCATGAAATTGGACATAAGGTTGTTTGCTGGTTAAAAGGAACAGAAGCAACATTACCATACTTTATCCCAGGACCACCATTCCCCATAGGTTTTGGAACATTTGGTGCTGTAATTATGCAAAGGGAGCCTCCAGTAAACCGTGATGAACTTTTTGATCTTGGGTTTAGTGGGCCTGTGGTAAGTTTTATTGTGTCACTCGTTGTTGCTATGATAGCCATAAACCTAATGCAACCAGTTGACCCTAAATTTTTAGAGGAAAAAGAAATTGCTGTTATGACTATTCCAGTTAATCTTGCCTGGGTTCTGCTTGCTCAATTTCTTAAACCTATTTCTGAAGGCCAATTAATGTTGATGCCTCCTATTGGTTGGGCTGCTTGGCTTGGTTTTGTAATTACTTTTCTAAACCTATTACCAATTTGGCAGTTGGATGGGGGACATATTGCTTCAGCCTTATTTGGGCTGAGAGGACGTCAAATAGCATCTTTTATTGGGTTAATGGTTACCTTTATTACTGGATTCTGGTTTTTTGGATTACTAATAATGTTTCTTTCTTTCCAAGCAAAGGTTGTAGAGCCTTTAGACAATGTTTCCTCTGTCTCTTTCGGCAGAAAAATTTTAGGAGTTTTAGCGTATGTGATGCTTATTTTTAGTGCTGTATTTCTTTGGTTTTAAGAATAGGAAAAGTTTTCATTGTATGAGGTAAAACAACAATTTTTGATTTTTTCCCCAGAACCCTTAAAGCATATTCAACAGCATCATCAACAGTTTTTGAAGATTTAAACCTTAAAACCTCAGAAACAACAACGTTTGGTAACGCTGAAACAATCACCACCCTAAAATTTTCTAGAACATTTAATAGTTGAAAGACTCTATGAAAAAAAAGGTTAAACTCTTTTTTTGCAGCGGTTTTAAGCTCATCAACATTCTTAATACTGGTTACCCATCTCTGAAAAATTTTATCTCCCAAACCTTGAGAACATTCCGCAACCAGAACAATAATACCGCCATCTTTAACAAGCCATACCGCACGTTCAAGACTTTCTTGAGCATCATAGAAGGTTAAGTCAAATGGGTGTCCTCCTGGACTTACAACAGCAATCTCAACCTTATCTTCAACCTCAACACCAAAAGTAGACTTAAAGCTGTTTACTCCCTCCTCAAAAGCTTCTTCTAAATTCCCAGAGAAAACCTTTAAAACATTACCATCTAAGTCTACAATCATATCTATAGTATAATTAATCTTGGCTAAGTTTGCTATTTCAACCAAATCCTGGTGAACAGGATTTTCCTCTAAAACACCTAACCTTGATTTTGGGTTTAATGAAAGATTATAGTTCTGATGGATTGTTTTTAAACCACAAACAGAAAGAATTGTTTGTCTTCCTCCACTAAAACCAGCATAAGAATGAAAATCAATCTTTCCAATCAAAATTTTAAAGTCAGCTTCAAAAAAATTCTTGTTTAAAAAAACTCTTGTTTTACGGCTAGTAACACCAACCTCAACCAAATCTTCCTCTAAACTAGGATTATGAATCTTCCTTTGAAAACCCTCGGGGATTTTAGAGAAAAATTTTTCTGTTTCAGCTTGACCTATAGGTTTACCGTTCTCACAACCAACAACAACAGTAACATCAGAAGACGAAATACCCGCTTTCTCAAATTCTTTAGATAATTGGGTTAAAACGAAACCTACAAATTCTACATTCATACTTTTATCAAAAGCTATAGCTACTTTTTCCCCAGGTTTTATTGTTTCACCTATTCTAGTAGTATTTAGAGGATTTTCCAGAGTCTTTCTTATTTCTTCTTCAAGGTTTACTGGTTGGGGTAATGGTTTAGGATTAACAATATCCAAAAGGTTTTCAGGTGAAACTGTTAAACAAACTTCGGTTTCTCCGTAGGGAAGCCAAACTTCAACCATAAACTTCACTCCACCGCTAAATCTTACATTAGTCTTATTTTAACTCAAAAATCTAACTGTTACTATGAATAGAAAACCTAATGAAAGAAAAATCTAACTATAGTTTTAGGTAGCATCTAAGATGGAGAGTAGAAGTTTAAAAAAGGAAATTTCTTTGGTTTTAGCTGAGTTAGGAGCAATAAAGTTTGGTAGGTTTAAGCTTACAAGCGGAAAAGAAAGCACCTACTATATAGACCTTAGAGTAATTCCAAGCTATCCAAATGTTTTTAGAAAAATAGTTGGAATTTATGTTGAAGAGTCAAAAAAGATAGGTTTAGATAAATTTAATGTTATTGCGGGAATACCAACCTCAGGACTTATCTATGCGTCAACTCTTGCCTACAACCTTCAAAAACCTTTTATTTACATCAGAAAAGAAGCAAAAAACTGGGGTGAAAAAAAGAAGATTGAAGGATTTCTAGAAAAAAACAAGAATGTTTTAATTGTAGATGACCTAGTAACTACAGGTAAATCTCTAGTTGAGGCTGTTAATTCTATCCAGGAAGAAGGGGGAATCGTTACTGATGTTTTGGTGTTTATAGATAGAGAGGAAGGGGGGAGAGAAAAACTTGAAAGTAAAAAAGTTAGGTTACATAGCTTTATTAGGATAAGAGAAATCCTAAAGTTTCTTGTTGAAGCTAAAAAAATTAATCACGACCAGTATAACATGGTTCTTAAGCAGATTGGCTTATAGACTTTAACATTTACATTTTTGGATTGAAAACAATGTCCTGGTCTATAAGAAAACTTAGGTCGGAAGAAAAACATATTCTTAGGAGAAAAGCTACTCATCTTACTGGCGTTTTTTATCTTATTGGAATATGGTTTTTTAGTTTACAGTATGGTTTTTATTCAGCTTCAATTTTGCTTGTAGCTCTAGTAATGTTTTCAATGAGTGTTTATGTAGTTTACAATTTTTTGAAATTTTTTGGTTTTGAGATAACTTTTTTTAGGAGAGTTTGGTGGAGGCTTGGAAGCCCTGAAGGCTTAGATAAAAAATATTATTGGGATGTTTGTTGGCTTGGCCTATTTCTAAGTGTAAGTATTTTACTGTCTACTTTGGTTAATGATGTTAGGATAGCCTATATAATGACATGTACAGTTATTCTAGGAGATGGTTTTGCAGGAATTATTGGAATACTATTTGGGAAACATAAAATATTTTATAATCCAAGAAAAACGGTTGAAGGTCATCTATCAGGTTTTGCTATTGCTTTTGTTTTTTCTTTTTTAACTACTCAAAGCTTTTTAATGTCTCTTATTGGTGTTGGAGTTGGAATGATTGTTGAAACTCTACCTATAAGAGTTTCAGATAACGCTACAGTTCCCTTTTCCACAACACTAGTTCTTATAGGTTTAAAAACACTTTTCGGGGTGTGAAAGTATGGTTGAAACTTTTAGCTGGATTTTAAAACTTGTTTTCTTAACCCTATTTTTAGTGTCAGAGGTTTTTTGTGGAATTACGTCTTTTTTATGGTTTTTAGAGGAAACATTATATTTTCAAGTATCATTCTTTCCAACACTAGAATCTCAAAATTTAAAAGTTATAGCGTTATTAGTTGGACTGTTTTTTTCTGCTTTCTGCCTATTTTGTTTTACTCAGCTTGAAGAAAAAGAGTAAACTTTCTTTCTGGGAAATTTTTAGTTACCCTTTAAACCTAAAATAGTAAGATATATTATGGTCTATAGGTTTGGAGGGTTGACGGATGGCAGGGGTTTTTAGAGCTTACGATGTTAGAGGGGTTTATGGTAAAGATTTAACTCCTGACTTGGCTTTAAAGATTGGTATGGCTTTTGGAACATTTTTAGAGGAAGATTTTGAGGTTGTTGTTGGAGGAGACTCAAGGTTAACAAGTTCAGCCTTAAAGAGTTGTGTTATGGCTGGGTTGGCTTCAACAGGTTGTAACTGTTTTGATGTTGGGCTTATTCCAACACCAGTCCTATACTTTGCATCAATCCATTATGGTGAAAAAGGAGGTGTAATGGTTACAGCCTCCCATAATCCACCTCAATATAATGGATTTAAACTTTGTAAAGGCGGAATTTCCTACTCATATGAGACAGGAATAGGGGAAGTAGAAAAAATAGTTAACACAGGAAACTTTAGGTTTGTTGGATGGGAGAAAACCGGGAGAATCGATAAGAAAGAAGTGCTCTCAGACTATATAGACTATATTACAAAGAACAGGTTTTTAGAAAAAAAGTTAAGGGTTATTGTTGACGCTGGAAATGGGACATGTGGTTTTACTGAAAAAGTTTTTAGGATTCTTGGATGTGAAGTTAAAGTTTTGTTTGGAGAACCTGATGGAAGATTCCCCAACCATATTCCTGATCCTTTAAAGGAGGAAACCCTTGAAACTCTACGTAAGAAGGTTGTTGAGGAAAAAGCAGACATTGGAATAGCTTTTGATGGAGATGGGGATAGGGTTGGTTTTGTAGATGAGAGAGGGCAGATTATAAGAGGAGACCAGGCGTTTATGCTTTTTGTTAAAGAGACCTTAAAACAGTATCCAAACTCAAAAATAATCTTTAACGTTTTAGGTTCAAAAGCCTTGTTTGAAGAAGTTAAGGCTTTAGGCGGTATTCCGATAATGACTAGGGTTGGACATTCCTATATCCATGAAGCACTACTAAAGGAGAATGCTGTTTTAGCTGGGGAGATTAGTGGCCACTACTATTTTGGAAAAGAATACTATGGGTTTGATGATGGGGTTTTTGCTGCTGTAAAAATGGTTGAGCTTTTAAGTAAAACAAACCTTAAACTTTCAGAGCTTATAGAAAAACTTCCAAAATATTATTCTTCACCAGAAATTCGTATTCCATGTCCAGATGAAAAAAAGTTTAGGGTTGTAGATGTTTTAAGAGAAAAGTTTGAGAAAGAAGGCTACAAGTTAATAACTATTGATGGTGTGAGAGTTGAGTTTGAAGATGGTTGGGGACTTGTAAGAGCATCAAATACAGAGCCAGCCTTAGTTTTAAGGTTTGAAGCACAAACTCAAAAAAGGTTGGAGGAAATTAAACAACATATTTTAAAGGAGACAAGAAACATTTTAGAAAGAATCTAAACCCTAGGGGATAGGTGAAAACAACTTCTATGAACGATTTACTTGAGGCTGTTTTATTTGGAGAAAAAATTGGTGCCGACTATGTTGAGTTAAGAAGTGAAGAAAGCTTTAGAACTCTAATCACAACAAAGGATGGAAGAGTAGAAATTATAAGAGAAGGTTTTGAGTCTGGTGCTAGTATTAGAGTTTTAACCCAGGGTGCTTGGGGTTTTGTTTCAACATCAAAAACAGATAAACAGTCTGTTTTTAAGGCTGTTGAGGATGCGTATAGGTTAGCTTTAGCGTCAAGTCGAAAGATAAAAGAAAAGATTAAGCTTGCAGAGGTTAAACCATTAAAGGATAAAGCTATAGCTAAACCTAAAAAAGACCCTAGAAACATTTCTGTAGAACAAAAAACCGAGGATATTTTAAGTATTGATAAAACAATTTTTAGGTTAAGTCCTCAAACAAAAAGCTGCACCATCGACTATTTAGATTTTCTTGAAAAAGAATTTTATGTTAATAATGAGGGAGCAAAAATAGAACAGCAAAAAACCTATGTTTGGTTTAGGGTTTACGCTACAGCAAGCGAAGCAGAAGTTTTTGCTTCGGCAAGCGAAGAATTCGGTTCAACTTCTGGCTACGACATTTTTGATAAGAAAACCCCTGAAGAGATTGGTAAAGAAGTTTCTAAAAGACTAAGTGAACAGTTAAAAGCTAAAACACCAAAAGGAGGGATTTTTCCAGCTGTTTTAGGTTCAAATGTTGTTGGAGTTTTTGTTCATGAAGCTTTTGGACATTTAGCTGAAGCTGACCTTACCTTATCTGGCTCCGTAATTTTAGATAAATTAGGGAAAAAAGTTGCTTCTAGTATTGTAACAATTTTTGATGATGGAACTATTAAAGGTGCTTTTGGATCCTTTAAGTATGATGATGAGGGGGTTAAAACTCAGAAAACTCTACTTGTTAAGGATGGAGTTGTTGTTGGACTTATGCATAATAGGGAAACCGCAGCAAGGTTTAACACTCAACCAACTGGAAATGCTAGAGCTGAGAACTTTAGACATACACCAATAATTAGGATGAGAAACACCTATCTTCAACCAAAAGACCATAGCTTTGAGGAGCTACTTGAACCAATAAAGTTTGGATATTATCTGAAAACTTTTAGAGGTGGTCAGGCAAACCTTGATGGAACCTTTCATGTTGGTGTTCAGGAAGCCTATGAGATAGTTAAAGGGGAAATAGGTAAACCAGTAAGAAACCTGTCTATTAGCGGAAACACTCTTGAAACTTTAATGAAAGTTGAGGCTGTAGGAAAAGATTTTAGATTATGGCCTGGACGTTGTGGTAAGGGTCAAATCGCGTTTGTTTGTGATGGAGGCCCTCCTATCCGTGTAGGAGAGATTCAGGTTGGGGGAAGAGGCTAGTTTAAATTTGCTTGAGCTTGGAGAAAAAGTTGTTAAAGCTGGTTTAAGGCTTGGTGTAGAAGAGATTGAAGTTTATCTTAGCAGAACCTCAACTATAGAGGTTGAAGTTGAACGTAACCAGATTGTTAAAGGTGTTAAGTTTACCGATGAAGGTTTTGGTGTTAGAGTTGTCTATAACCATTCAATAGGTTTTTCTTACACAAACCGTACAAATAAAGAAAAACTTGAAGATGTTATAGTTAAAGCTATTAATGCAGCTAAAGCTGGAAAACCAGATAAAAATTGGAAAGGTTTTCCTCAACCTTCAAAAATCCCAGAAACAAAAAACACCTACGATAAAAAGATAGCTGAACTTTCTTTAGAGGAAGTTGTAGAATTAACCTCAACAATGCTTAACTCAGCCTTAGAATTTGATAAAAGAGTTTTAGCCTTTGAAGGTTTAACTGTTGCTGGAGAATCTTTAAAAGCACTTGTAAACTCAAATGGAATAAACTATGTGGATAAAGGGACAGGAATAGAGTGTTTTTTAAGTACGATTGCAAAAGATGATGGAGAAACAACACCTGTATGTTTTGAATTTGAACATGAAAGGATTTATAGGATAAACCCTGAAAAAGTTGGGGTTGAAGCAGCAAAACAAGCAGTCTCATCTTTAGGTGCAAAATCCATTAAAACAGGAACATATGAAGTTATTTTTGGTCAACATGCTCTTGCAAGCCTACTTCATCACACTTTGGTTGGAGCTTTAAAAGCAGATAATGTCCAAAGAGGAAAATCTAAGTTAAAAGATAAGCTTAACCAAAAAATAGCCTCAGAAAAATTAACCATAGTAGATGATGGATTGTTTAATGGTGGATTAAACACATGGAAGTTTGATGATGAAGGAACCATAAGCCAAAAAACTGTTTTGGTTGAGAAAGGAGTACTAAAAAATTTTCTGTATGACAAGTATACGGCTGACAAGGATTCTGTTGAAAGTACAGGAAATGCTCAAAGAATTTCTGTACCCCCGTATACCTCAACACCTTACATAGAACCAACAAACTTTGTAATTTTACCAGGAAAACATTCACAAGAAGAATTGTTTACAGAGGTTAGTAAGGGGATATATGTCTCTCACCTTCAAGGAGCCCATAGTAGTAATCCTGAAAGCGGTGAATTTTCCGTTATAGCTACACCGGCATGGATGATAGAAAAAGGGGAGCTAACTTACCCTTTAAAGGGTGTTATGTTAGCAGGCATTATCTATGACTTTTTGAAGGATATAACCGGAATTGCAAACAGCCTTAGAAAAGTAGGTTTTTTGGTTGCTCCATTGGTTAGAGTGGCTAATGTCAGGGTTGTTGGCAGATAAAACTTTTTCACCAACACCTAGAAATTTTTAGTTTTTTAAGAGGACATTCTGAGCAGTCTGGAAACTTAAACTCTACAGGTTTTTCCCCTTTAATCTCCTGAATTATTTTAAGAGTATTTTTAACCTGTTCATCTTGACCCTTTACCAGTAGGATTGTGGAGCCTTCTGCACCATTTATACCTCCACAGCCAAGAGGAATAACGTCTGCACCTGTAAGTACTTTTATTGCTGTTTGCTCTGTGACAACAAACCCACCCACAGGAAGCATACCAAAACGTAAACCCATACTGTAATCCACAGTTTCAATACCTGTTTCTTTAGCTGCCTCATAAACCGAAACAGGAATCATTTTTTCAAATCCTACCGGAATTATTAGATTGATTCCTTTCGCTTTTATAGCTCCATAAGTAACACCAATAGTCCCACCACTAGTGGCACCTAAAAATACAGCAGCTTTTCCTTGAGGGTCTAGGGCATTTGCACCTTTAATAAAAACATCATCCCTCCCCATTTTTCTAAGGACTTCTTGAAGAGTAAACCTATCTTGAAGTTTCCCTTTTTCTAGAATCCAGACTTTAGCATGGTTATGTTTAACCATAAAATCCATCATCTCGCTTACAATACAAGCTTTTTGAGGTGTAATAGCTCCACAAACCGTCAGATTTTTAATTTCCTCGCTAAAATCTTCTCCTAAAACCTCTTTTAAAACAAACATGCTTGTTGTTCCTACACTAACAACAACCCACCCATTTTCTAAGGCTTTTTTAACCACATCTAAAGCAACAACACCTTTAGCTATCAGTCTTTTTGACTCTGAAGAAGTTAAAATTATTTGAGCTTTCATAAGAAAACATAAGCTAGTTAAAGACTTAAAAATTCAACTATGAAGTAATTCGAAAAGATAGTAATGTTATATGAAAAAGAATCTTACTTTTCTTTAGGAGTTATCTTTATTTCTTTTTCAACAGTTTCATTCGGGTAAATTTCAACTTCCTCATTGTTAGGTCTTATTAGCTTCTTTAAAATAATTTCAAAATATTCTCTCCCTGTTAAGTTTAATTCTTGGATAATTTTTGGCGGCACATAGAATCTTCCATCCCTATCTTTTACTTCACACACAACTTCTCTGTCTATTCTTTGGAGAACATTACCCTCTGAATCTAAAACTCTCTGAAAAAAGCAGCTAAGTTTAGACCCTCTCTCAATTTTAAACTTTCTTTTTGTTTCAAAAGGAACTGTAAAGTAGAGGTCTGGCGGAAAGTTTCTTGCTTTCTGGATTATTCTTTCAGGCAGCTTAACTTCCCCCCTTACTTTTCTTATAAAACTCAGAAACCTCCACTATTGGAGAATGGCAAACAGAACAACACCAAGTAACAATGTTAAACTCAGGTTTTAACTCTGGAAAAACTTTTTCCTCCTTATAACACTCATACACACTAACCATTTTTTTACATTTACGACAGTAAAACCTAAGATTCTCAATCTTAGCCAACTTTATTTCACCCCACAACTACAAGAGGGTCACCTGTTGCAACTGTGCTTCCAACAGAAGTGACTATCTGTTTAACAACACCTGAAACAGGTGACTCTATAAGGTTTTCCATTTTCATAGCCTCCAAAACAACCACAGGATCACCCTTTTTAACTTTATCACCAACCTTAACTAGTATTTTTACTATTGTACCCCGCATAGGAGCTTTAACGGGTGTTCCTTCAACTAACGTAACCTCACTTTTAGCTTCAGGTTTTGTTTCAGGTTTAGAGATAGTTTGTGAAACTTCACTACCTGCAGCAAGAACAGTTAAATCCTCAATTTTTATGTTGTATTCCTCTTTTCCAACTATAACTCTAATTTCGTCCCCAACACTAGTTTTGGGTTTTAGGTCTTCTTCAGCATTTCCACCTAGATCCTCAACTTCAACCTCAAACTCTTTTCCAGAGGATGAAACTTTAAATTTTCTTGTTTTCATTTTTTACCCGCCAACTTTCTGATAGCTACCTCGTATTCTTCACCAGCATAAACAACTTTAAACCTTCTACCTTTCATTTCAGTTTCAAGCGGAAGTTCATCTGATGTAAACTCGGGTTTTGCCTCACCACGTAAAAACTTCTCAGTTTGCATTGGATATATTGCATAGGAGATAACATCTTCTTCCCTTGGAGAAAAACCTTTACTTTCAAGCTCCTCCTTACACTTCTTATACATAGGTTCAAGCAAGTCTGCAGGTCTACATGTAATAACTTTTTCTTTCCAGTCTTTACCTAAGATAGCCTCATAAACTTCTTTAGGAATCTCTCCTGGAGGTCTACCATACATCCCCCTAATATAGTCAACTGTTTCTTTTGTAACTCTTTTGTATCTTCCAAAAAGCACATTTAAAACAGCTTGAGTCCCAACAATCTGGGATGTTGGTGTTACAAGCGGAGGCCAACCAAAATCTTTTTGAACTCTAGCAGTTTCAACTAAAACTTCTGGAAGTTTATCTATTGCACCCTGCTGTTCAAGTTGAACTATAAGGTTTGTCATCATTCCTCCAGGGATTTGATGCATAGTTACAGATGGATCTGCTATTCTAGCTTCATCTTTATGTAGATGCGCATACTTTTTCCAAACTTTAATAAAGTATTCTCTACACTTCATTAACAAATCCATATCATAACCCGGATCATAGGGTGTTCCCTGTAAAGCTGCAACCACAGATTCTGTTGGCGGATGTCCTGTACCCCACGAAATTGCTGAAATTGCACAGTCTATAATGTCAACACCAGCCTCACAAGCCTTCATATAGCTCATCATAGTCATACCACTTGTTGTGTGGCAGTGGAGATCAATCGGTATCTTTATTCCTTCCTCTTTACATCTACGGATAATCTCATAGGCTCTTTGGGGAGAACACATACCCGCCATATCTTTAATGCATAACGAGTCACAACCCATCTTCTCAAGTTTCTTAAAGTTCTCTACATAATAGTCAACAGTATGTACTGGGCTTATAGTATAACATAGGCATCCTTGTGCATGAGCACCTATTCTTTTAACAGTTTTTATTGGAACCTCCATGTTTCTTAGATCGTTAAGAGCATCAAATATTCTAAAGTAGTCACAACCATTTTTATGGGCTAACTCAATAAACTTTATAACAATATCATCTGGAAAGTTTCTATAAGCCACAATATTCATGGCTCTTTCCAACATTTGTAATGGCGTGTTAGGCATAGCTTCCTTAAGCTTTCTAAGTCTTTCCCAAGGATCTTCAGCCAGAAACCTTAAACATGAATCAAATGTAGCTCCACCCCAAACCTCAAAAGAAAAAAATCCAACTTGGTCTATTATCGGGGCTATTGGAAGCATATCCTCCGTTCTCATCCTAGTTGCAAGAAGAGATTGATGAGCATCTCTAAAAATTAGTTCATGAATTTGAACCAACTTCTCAACCCCAGCTAGCTAAGTCTTTTTCTACGGATATGAGGATAAGATAATTGTTTTTCAACTTTGCTAATTAACCCCCAAAAAGAAGAAGACTTTGAAAGACTTTGAATAAGCTCTCTTCGAGAACCAGCTTCATGTCTACTAGCTAACCCCCATAAAAACCTAAACTTTTCAACTTCAACTTTTGAAAAACCCTTACCTAAAACTACTTTTTCAAGTTCATCAACTCTACTTCTAAGAAGCCCTATTCTTTTCTCAACTTCAATAAGTCTTCTTTCAAGTTTTCCAATAGTGTCTTTAAACTCTCTTAGAATTTTTTCTGTAAGCTCCTTACCAAATTCATCCAGTATCTCTTTAATATCCTCCCTAGAAATCTTTACTGGTGCATGAACAATCATAGGTGCAGGTTTACCAAGATAAGCAAGAATAGCTGCAGAGATTACAGCTGCTTCCTCTCTTGAAATTTGGGTTGACAAAATCTTTACACCGGTGGTACACTATGCTTTTTTGGTGGTCTACGCTCTCTTTTTGTTAAAGACATTTCTAAAGCCTTAATCAGCATAGGACGTGTATCAGCAGGATCTATTACATCATCAATATGAAGAGCCTCTGCAGCTCTATATGGGTTTGCAAAAGTTTCTCTGTAAAGTTTAACTTTCTCCTTCAAAACTTTTCCTTTATCTTCAGCTTTCTCTATTTCATCTCTGAATATTATTTGTGCTGCACCTTCAGGCCCCATAACTGCAAGCTCAGCTGTAGGCCAAGCTAAAACCATATCTGCACCAAGGTCTTTACTACACATAGCAAGATATGAGCCGCCATATGCTTTTCGAATTATGAGAGTTATTTTTGGCACTGTTGCCTCAGAGTAGGCATAAAGCATTTTTGCTCCATGTCTAATTATTCCTCCCCACTCCTGCTCTGTTCCTGGCAGATAACCTGGAACATCAACAAGGTTGATTAGTGGTATGTTAAAGGCATCACAGAACCTAATAAATCTTGAAGCCTTATCAGATGCATCTATATCTAAACATCCAGCCTTAAACTTTGGTTGATTAGCAATTATCCCAACAGGATAACCGTTTAATCTTGCAAAACACGTTATAATGTTTGGCGCAAATCTTGAAAGAATATCAAAATAGTTTTCTTCCTCACCTTCAAGCGGCCTATCAAAAACTCTACTAATTATCTCGTACATGTCATAAGGTTTCATCGGATCCGCTGGAACAACATCAAAAAGCCCTTCATCCCTTCTATTAGGATCATCTCCAGTATCAACTCTTGGAGGATCTTCAAGGTTGTTGGAAGGAAGATAGCTTAAGAGTCTTCTAATGTTTTTTAGGCATTCTTCTTCGCTTTTTTCTACTCGATGAACAACACCGGATTTTTCTTGTTGTGGTATTGGTCCGCCAAGCTCCATTTCACTTATTTCTTCACCAATAACCTCTTTAATAACCCTAGGACCCGTTATAAATGCATAGCTTATTCCTTCAACCATAAAAATGAAATCCATTAAGGCTGGAGAATATACGGCTCCCCCTGCACAAGGACCAAGAATAGCACATATTTGAGGTATAACACCAGAGTAAACGCTGTTTCTAAAGAATATCTGACCATAGCCAGATAAAGCATCAACACCCTCTTGGATTCTTGCACCACCAGAGTCATTTATACCTATAACTGGACATCCCTCTTTTGCTGCTCTATCTAAGACTTCACAAATTTTTCTTGCATGCATTTCACCAAGCGTTCCACCAAGACTTGTAAAGTCTTGAGAAAAAACATAGACTTTTCTTCCATTAATCCTGCCAAAACCTGTTATTACACCATCAGCAGGTATTTCTCTTTTATCTAAACCAAACTCTCTCCCCTTATGTTTAACTAAAGCACCTATCTCTACAAAGGTTCCCTCATCAAGTAGAAGTTCTATTCTCTCTCTTGCTGTTAGCTTACCAAGTTTTCTCTGTCTTTCTACACCTCTTGGACCACCCATCTCCAAAACTTTTTGTTTTTTAGCTTTAAGCTCCTCAAGCATCCTCTCTTTAATCTCTCTCTCGCCGCTCATAGCCAATCACTCACATTAACTTACAGTTTACTTTGAAGGTTTTATAATTATTTTCCTTAGGCAACAAATTGAATCTTATACTAGGTGTGTAATATCAAAACATATGAGGGAAATAATATAAAAATTGGAGTTAGATTAGACGTTTATATTCTAATATGACGGCAAAAGAGATATATTATTCAAGCAAGGTTTATGATTAAAAAGGGAAGGCAACCTTTAGAGGATAGGTATATGCCGGTTAGTTGTCTTAAGGGGGTTATTATAAGGGTTAAAGTTGTAAGCTTACCCTGGGGATGATAGAAGAGGTTGTTGTTGAAGAAAAAGGTAAATGTAAAGTTTGGAGAAAAAACCTATGAAGTGGAAGTTTTTGTCAACCAAGCAACCTCAACTAATGTGTCTATGACAGTTATAGTCGAAGGAAAAAAGTATGATGTTAATGTAAACAGAAAACCTATAATAGGTGAGGAAAAGAAGCCCCCTACCAAACCATTATTAGCTAAACCATCAGAGAAAGAGTTTATAGTTAAAAGTCCTTTACCAGGAAAAATTCTTTCAGTTTCAGTTTCCCCGGGTAAGGAGGTTTTAAGAGGAGATATTCTTCTAGTTATGGAGTCTATGAAGATGGAGAATGAGATACGTTCCCCTATTAGGGGAATTGTTAAAGAGGTTAAGGTTACAGTTGGACAAAATGTTTCTACAGAAGACCCTCTATTAGTTTTGGTTAGGAGTGAATAAGTTATGATTAGTGTTGCTGAACTATGTGCAATAGGAATTGTTACAGTATTTGTTGTTTTGCTAATCTTAACCGTCATAATAAAGACTGTGATTAAGCTAACGGATATCATAGATGAAAAAAGACGTGAAAAAAAGCTGTTTTTAGAGTTAAAAAATGAAATTTTTGCTGCTCTTGTTGGAGTGTTAATGCTTCATACTGAGAACTTTTTATCTATTCAACCATCTTTAACAATTCCACGGGCTTCATTATCTTTATGGAAATTTGCGGATAGACTTGAAAACACAAGAATAAGTTGGAGAGAAACCGCCAAAATTGAGGGAGCCTTCCCAACAGAAACTTAAGGTTTAAAGGCTTATGGTTGGGAGTGTAATCAATGTTAGGTTTTTTTGAGACAGGCTTTGAAAGTTTAACTGCAGGAAACATTATAATGATAGGTATTGGTTTACTGTTAATCTACCTTGCAATCTCAAAAGAAATGGAGCCTTTACTTCTTCTACCCATAGGTTTTGGTGCTATACTTGCAAATCTACCCCTTACAGGTTTAACTGAAAGCAGTGGACTACTAGGAATAATTTTTCGTTACGGGATAGAATGGGAAGTTATCCCCCCGCTTATTTTTTTGGGACTTGGAGCATTAACAGATTTTGAGCCTCTTTTAGCAGACCCAAAAACATTTTTGCTTGGTTTTGCAGCCCAAATTGGAATATTTGTTTCGCTTACACTTGCGGTACTAACGGGTTTTAGTCTTCCTGAAGCTTGTTCTATAGGTATAATAGGTGGAGCTGACGGCCCTACTACAATCTATGTAACCCAAAAATTAGCTCCTCACTTGCTTGGTGGAACTGCTGTAGCTGCCTATTCCTATATGGCGATGGTCCCCTTAATTCAACCTCCAGTAATTAGGGTTTTAACCAGTGTTGAGGAAAGAGGGATTATAATGAAGCCTCTACGCCGTATTTCAAGAACACAAAAAATTCTTTTCCCAATTGTTGTGGGAATTATTGCTATTTTATTTGTTCCAAAGGCTGCTCCTCTAATAGGTATGTTTATGCTTGGTAACCTGTTTAGGGAGAGTGGTGTTGTAGAAAGGTTAAGTAGAACTGCCCAAAACGAGTTGATGAATATTTTAACAATTTTTCTTGGGGTTGCTGTTGGTTCAACCATGAGTGCAGAAAACTTTCTTAGACCAACAACCTTACTAATATTTGTAATAGGAATAGTGGCTTTTATAACATGTACAGCCACAGGAATTCTTTTTGCAAAAGTTATGAACTTGTTTTTGAAAGAGAAAATAAATCCTTTAATTGGGGCTGCAGGTGTTTCAGCAGTACCCATGTCAGCAAGAGTTGTTCAGAGAGAAGCACAAAAAGTAAACCCGCAAAACTTTCTTTTAATGCATGCAATGGGTCCTAATGTTGCTGGTGTTATTGGTTCTGCTATTGTTGCAGGAATTTTTCTTGGAATAATCTTATAAAAAATTAGTAAGAAGAGGAAAAATTTTCATCTTTAGCTTTTAGCCATAAACTTTACTAAATCTACAAGTCTACATGAAAAACCCCACTCGTTGTCATACCAACCAAAAACCTTTACTAGATTACTTTTTTCACCCATAACCATCGTGCTTAAACCGTCGATTATACATGAGTGAGGATTTCTTATAATATCCACGGAAACTATCGGATCCTCAGTATATTGAAGAATCCCCTTCAACTCACCTTCAGCATATCTTTTAAATGCTTGATTTACCTCTTCTTTTGTTACCTCTTTTTCTAGTTCAGCAACAAGATCCGTTATAGAGCCGTTTGCTACAGGAACTCTTAAAGCAACACCGTTTAGCTTACCAGCTAGTTCTGGAATTACAAGTCCGATAGCAATAGCAGCACCAGTTGTTGTTGGAATTATGGATAAGGCACATGCTCTTGATCTTCGAAGATCTCGATGAGCTAAATCTAAAATTCTTTGGTCGTTTGTGTAAGCATGACATGTAGTCATAAATCCTCTCTTTACACCAAACTCTTTATGTAAAACTTTAACCATAACAGCTAAACAGTTTGTTGTGCATGAAGCCATAGAAACAATCTTATGTTTTTCTTTATTGTAGACATGTTCATTTACACCCAAAACAATTGTAGCATCAGGGTTTTTTGCAGGTGCAGAAATTATAACTTTTTTAGCTCCAGCCTTTAAATGTTTTTCAGCATCCTCTCTTGCAGTAAATCTACCAGTAGACTCTAAGACAAAATCTACACCTAAATCTTTCCAAGGGAGCTGTGATGGGTCTAAAACATTTAAAACCTTAATTTCCTTGCCATCAACTATAATTGCGTTTTCTTTCCAGCTAACCTCAGCATTTAAGATTCCATGTATGGAGTCATATTTTAGTAGGTGTGCTAAAACTCTTGCATCAACAACATCATTTACGGCAACAACCTCAAATTTTTTGTTAAACTCCTCATCTTGTAAGGCTGCTCTGAAAAACATTCTTCCAATTCTTCCAAAACCATTAATCCCCATACTTGTAACCATAGAAAACACCCCTTTAACTTCAAAAAACAAAACTCAAGTTCTTATATAATAGTTATGTTGTTCTAAAGAAGCTTACCTAATCTTAGATTCTACAGAAAAAATTAGACTAACCTGTAAACACGGTCATTTTCTCTTACTTTTTCCTTAACCTTAATTCCAACAGACTGACCGGCTTCAGCTTTCTGAACATCTTTATGTTCAATCTGCATAGATTCAACAACCTGTTCAAAGTTTGTTGTCGCCCCTCTAATTAAAATTCTTTCACCAATACTGAGTGGCGCTTTCAACTCAATAACAGCAACACTTATTTTAGGGTAGTAATGGGTTACCTTACCTATTTCCTCTTCCAAAACATTCACCACGCTAAACTAGATAATTTCAACCTAAAATAGTTTTTGTAAAGATAAGCAATTATTTATTTTAGTTGAAGTTTATTCTGATTTTGAAAATAAATTATTTCTGGTGGCGGTAATGAGACAGTTATGGGCTCCGTGGAGAATAGAGTACATTCTTCTTAAAAGAAAAAAGGGATGTATTTTTTGTAAGTTTTCAAAAGAAAAAAATGATGAAAAAAATTTTGTTGTTTTTAGAGCCAAAAAAAACTTTGTTGTTTTAAACAACTATCCATACAATAGTGGACATTTGATGGTTGCACCCTACCGCCACATAAAAAACCTTGAGGATATGAGTAAAGAAGAGTTTAATGAACACTTCTTAGTTGTAAAAAAAAGTGTAGAAGCCTTAAAAAAGGTCTATAATCCAGAAGGGTTTAACATAGGAATAAACCTTGGAAAAGTAGCAGGAGCTGGTATTGAAGGCCATATTCATACTCATATAGTGCCAAGATGGAAAGGAGATACAAACTTTATGCCTGTTATTGCAGACACCAAGGTTATTCCTGAAGCATTAGCTGAAACTTATAAAAAGCTAAAAAATGCTTACTGACTAAAAAATAGTTAGAGTTTAATTTTATTTTGACCAGTTTAGCTTAAGCCTATTTTTTGAGAGACTTAATTAATTCTTCAACTGTTAATGCTGCCATCGTCAAGGTTTGAACAGTTCCTCTTGAACCAAGTTCTATTGCAACACGGGTTATAGCTTCATTACTAGGAGCCTCAAGAATGTTAACAAAATCATATGGTCCTAAGAGGGCATACTGAGCTAAAATTTTTACACCCATAGCTTCAACTTCTTTATTAACCTCTTTTATCCTTTCAGGGTTAACCTTAATGGTTTTTCTTCCTTCGTCTGTTAGGGTTGTTAACATTATGTAGATTGGCATAAAGAACCCCTCAAAATATTCTACAGTCATCCCAGTATTATGTTTTTCCTATTTTTGCAGAGTTTATGTTAAATGGTAAACAAAAGCTAAAATTTTAGGATTTTACCGTCAATCTTATTGTTAATGGTTAAAACGCCTAAAGAACAATAGGTAGCTGGAAAAACTTTTGTTAAACTACCTGGATTAAGATACAAGATTTCACCAGTAAACCTACATACTGCTCTATGAGTATGCCCATACAGGATTATGGGTACATCTCTTCCAAATTTTGCTTTAAGCCTTTTCTCCAAAAAGAAGGGAAAACCTCCTTCAGCTGGATGGGTAATTCCAATCTTAAAACCTTTAACCTCAAAGACATCCTTTTTAGGCAATTCCTTCTTGATTTGATGCGGATCCATATTACCACAAACACCTTTAAAGTTAAAGTTTTTTCTTAGCTCTTCCAGAAGCGTTTTACCTGTATAATCTCCAAGATGAATAACCATGTCCATTCCACTTAAAATATCTAAAGCCTTAGCTGGTAAATCATCTAAACATTTTACATGGGTGTCTGAAATTACACCTATCCTCATGTTCAACCATAACCCTGACTTTTAACAATTTTATGTTTTGGTTGCGCCTAGTATTTTTGCAACCTTCTCAAGCTCCTCATCGGATAATGGAGGGATTTTTAGCCAACAAAGATAGCTTGCTTCTAGCATCAGGTCCCATGCACTCTCCCCCAAAGAGGGAATTAGAAGGATATGTGTATGACCTGGAATTCTCATCCCTCTAATGAATGTAGTTAGGTATTTAGGTTTAAGTTTTTCAAGAATCTTTTTAGCTACATACTTTACAGCTCTAAAAAGTTTAGCAACCTCGTCATCTTCCAAGTCATAGTATTTGCTAATATGTTTCTTTGGAAAAACAACACACTGACCTATGTTTCTAGCATCCATTATCGGTTTAATATCAAGAATTGCTAAAGCAAAATCATCCTCATAAACTTTCCAAGCCTTTAGTTTACCCTCAGCAATTTTACAAAAAACACACTCCTCCATTTTTCATCTACCAAATACGGATAATATTTTTCGTAAAGAAGAGGTCAAAACCTATTTTAGGCTTTCCACCACTTAAACATTAGGTAGGTTATTTTTTTAGTCTTAAGGTTTGGTATTGCTATAATAAACCTTTTTCTTACAGTTGTTGCTAACCTTCCAGCTCTAACTATTTCTGTTGCATCTATAGTCTCTTCTGGCTTTTTAACTTGAATTAAGTAGGGTGCATGGTCTATACCAGGCCCATGCTCATAAACAGCAAAATCACACCCAAACTTTATTCCAGGCTGAACGATTAAGCTATGTTCCCTTAAATCTTTGTAAACCATATATTTTAACAGGAAGTTCTCATAGGTTTCTTTAGCCTTCTTTATAAGCTCTTTCTTTGTTAATTCCCTACCATCCATGTAAATTGTTAAAATTCCCTTTTCCTTTAGATATAATCCCTCTAGAAGGTCTAAAAGTAGTGGAACCTTAAATTCTGGTGTTTTTGGTTTGGGTATTCCAAGAGGCTTCCCATAATATCCAAGCTTATAAAGTTCACTTCCTTGTTTAGGGTCCCATACCACAAGCCTATTTTCAACCAAGTAAGCTTCAAATCTTGTTTTTTGCATGGCTTCTTTCCTAGGTTGTGATAGCAAGAATCCTTGCTATATCACTAGCATTTTCACAAACATCAGCTATTCCCTCTAAAAACTCTGCAACCTCTCTAAGCAACAAAATTATGGAAACCTTCATTTTACTTGACAGGATTGTTAAATCAACCTTTCGATAAATGTTGTCAACTATTTTTTCAGCTGACTCAACGTTTTCAGCAGCCTCAAAAACTTTTGGACCACCATAAACAAGAGCAAGAATTGTTTCTCTAAGCCTAATAACACAGTCAAGTACAGCCTCAGCAAGATTCCCTATCTCTTTTACTACCTCCATTTTGACAGGTAACCTTCTTTTAGTTAACTCCATAATTCGATAAGATATACCTGTACAATAATCAGATATTGTTTCAACCTCTGACGATAAACGGATAAAATCATCTCTACTTAAAAGAACAGCCCCTACTTCAGCAACCTCCATCATTAGAGCTCTCTTTTTTGCAGCAGACTCTTCATTATGTTTTATAACATTGTTATGATGCTGATAAACTTGGTTTTCATCACCTGTTTGGTATGCGGATATTAGAAGACAAACTTCACGTAGAGTATCTAAAACTTTTCTCATGTGGTCTTGACAGATTTCAAGAATTCTTCGTCTTAACTGTTCACTTGTTTCCCGAGGAAAAGTCACCTATTAATCCACCTTTTAAGCCTTAAAGACTTGAAAACAAAATAGCAGGTCTTATTTAAAAAATTAGCGTTTAAAAGTCTCCTCTTTAAATACCAGTAAATATAGAGAATTTAAGCGTAACTTTTGGAGGGAAAAAGTTGAAAGTCTTTTTTCATGAATTTACAGTTTCAACCAGAAAACGAGTAGAGGTTGTGGACGTAACTCTTCAGGTTGAAGAAGCCGTAGCAAAATCTGGGGTAAAGGATGGTTTATGTTTAATTCATGCACCTCATGCAACAGCAGCTATTGTTGCAAACGAGAATGAGTCTGGGCTTCTCCATGACATAGTTAAGAAGATTGAAGAAGTTTTTCCCGCTGGTGTTGGCTACCAGCATGATAGAATAGATGATAATGCTCATGCACATCTAGTTTCAACATTTATTGGTTCATCAAGAATTTTTCCAGTTAAAAACTCAAGAATTTTAAGGGGAACTTGGCAAAACATTTTTCTTGTTGAAGCGGACGGCCCAAGAACTCGTAGGATTATTGTTGAGGTTTTTGGTGAATAGTATTTTTAGCTGATCTTAACTAGGTCTTTAAACTCAAGTTTCTCCTTAAAATATTTTTCTAAAGCCAAAGGGAGTTTTTCAATTTTTATTCTGATTTGCTCCCAGGTATCACGGTCTCTAAGGGTTACCGTATTATCTTGAAGTGTTTGGTAGTCTACGGTTACAGCTAAGGGAGTTCCAACCTCATCCATCCGTGCATATCTTCTTCCTATACTTCCAGACTCATCATATTCAACAACAAAGCCATGGCTTAGAAGCATACCATAGACCTCTTTAGCTTTTTCAGGAAGACCATCCCTACTCATTAAAGGAAAAACAGCAACCTCTATTGGGGCAAGATCTCTAGGCAGCCTTAAAACAACTCTACCCTCCTTCTCAGAATAAGCATATTCAAGAGCCGCATAGAAAAGTCTATCTAAACCAAAAGATGGTTCAGCAACGTTTGGCAAAATTCTCTTACCCTTTTCTTCAACAATCTCCTCCCTTATATTTACATGGTTAGGGGTTATCTTGTAGGTTTTACCGTTACCTCTAAGGCTATAAAACCCATCATTTTTTAAAGCTTCAGCAAGAATTTCAGGTTGAGAAAGAATTATTAACCTAGCAACTCTTAAAGCTTCTTCACCAAAATCTTTTGCAAGACTTTTTTTGTTAGGCTCAACAACCAATTTTTTAACCTTCTGAGGATTATCGTATGGAATAAAGACTCTAAGATCCTCACCACTATAAACCATATGCATTTTTAAGTCATAGTTTGAACGCCAAGCATGACCTGAAAGCTCAACAGCTCCCCATCTTGAAAGTTCAACAAGCTGATCATAAGTTTGAGTTGAATAATGAGCTCTTTCATTTGGAAGTTTCTCTTTAAAAAACTGTTTTTCAGCAGGAACACCTAACATTTCAACAAATTTTTTTGCTTTAACCATAAAGTAGGCATTCCACTCAGATTTTATGTAACCCTTTTCTAAGGCTTCTTTAACAGTAACCTCCACAGGCTCAGTTACCCCTTCTAACAAAAGTTTTTCTGGTAGGAGTCTAAGCTTCTCATCTTTAACCCCAAAAATTTTTTCACATTTTGGATTTTCAGGGTCAAAGAAAAACTCGATTTCCATAATTGTTAATTCTCTAAGCCTAATAGGACCTTGCCTAGGGGAAATTTCGTTTCTTACACATCTACCAACCTGTGCAACACCAAAAGGTAGTTTTCCTCTAGCAAGCTCATAAAGCCTTTTAAAGTTTGAAAAAATACCTTGAGCGGTCTCAGGTCTTCCATAACCAACGTTTTCACTATAAGGCCCTATTGTTGTCTTAAAAAGTTCATTAAAAAATTTTGGAGGTTCAAGTTCCCCCTTACATTCAGGACAACGGATATTTTTTTCCTCCATTTTTTTATGGAGTTCTTCTAGGGTTAAACCTTCACAAGATTCTTTTGCCTGTTCTTCAAGCAAATGGTCTGCACGCCATTTTCTACCACAGTTTTTACATGTTGTAATCGGGTCTGTAAAGTAGGTTGTGTGGCCTGAAGCTTCAAAAACTATACTTGGTGCAAGTATAGGTGTATCTATAAGCATTAAACCTTCTTTTCTTACAAATTCATCAATCCATTTCTGCTCTATTTTTCTTTTTAGTAGGGTTCCTAGAGGCCCATAATCTATAAAGCCGCTTTCTCCACCATAAATTTCATAAGATTGCCAGAAGAACCCTCTTCTTCTTGCAAGCTCCATGATTTTTTGACATTTATCCGTGTTGGACAAAAACTCACCCAAAGATTTCTTCTAAGTTATCAGAATTATCTGTTAATTAAACGTTACTTTAAGCTATAGTTGGGTTAAGGCTTATAGGTTTAAGCTAAACCTATAATAAACCTAAGTATTCCCTTAAGAATTTAGGGAGGAAAAAAGGGTTTTGGACCCTACTTTTCTCCACGAGTTTCTGAAAGCTGTTATAGCTCTGTTTATCATAGTTGACCCTTTAGGGAATGTACCCATCTTTATAGGTTTAACTGAGAACATGAATAGTAATGAGAGAAAGAAGACTTTTCGTGTAGCTGTTATTGTTTCTTTTGTGCTTTTAATGGTTTTTGCAGTTCTTGGCCAACAGCTTCTAGCCATTTTTGGGATTTCAATTTATAGTTTTATGGTTGCAGGTGGAATCCTGTTAATGGTTATAGCAATCAAAATCCTTGTTTTTGGTGGATGGGAGGAAAGGGTTATATCCCCTGAAAGCGTTGGAGCAGTACCTATAGCATGTCCGTTGCTTGCAGGTCCAGGCGCAATAACTACAACCATAGTAATTCTTCAAACTTCGGGTTTAGCGGTTACAATTTTATCTGTTTTGGTGATTTCTCTTATTGTCTGGCTTGTTTTTAATTTTATAGACCCAATTCATGGTTTTCTTGGTAAAACCGGTTCAGCGGTAATTGCAAGGGTAATGGCCATATTTATAGCAGCAATAGCTATAGGTTTTATTGTTGAAGGCTTAAAACATTACATGATTCTATAGGGATTTTTCTTGGAAATCTATGATGTTGTTGTAGTTGGAGGAGGACCTATAGGCTCTAGGGTTGCATATCTAACCGCAAAAAAGGGGTTAAAAACTTTACTTGTTGAAGAACATAAAACGTTTGGTAAACCTTTACATTGTGCTGGAAAAATTTATGCTAAAGCCTTTGAAGAATTTAACCTGCCAAAAGAGGCTATTATTAATGAGGTTAAGGGAGCATATTTTTACTCCCCAGACGGCTACATGTTTAAAGTTTCTAGGAGTGAAGTAGACTCTTACATTGTTGATAGAGAAGTTTTAGATCTTAAACTAGCTGAGAGAGCTTATGATGCTGGAGCAATTTTAAAGTTAAACACAAAATGTTACAATTTCGAAAAGAAAAACCAAGACTATGTTGTAAAGCTAAAACAGGAAGGTTTAAAGTTTGAGGTAAAAACGAGGGTTTTAGTTGATGCTGAAGGATGGAACTCCCTAATTGCTAGAAGAATAGGTTTACATAAAGGTTTGGGCTATTTAAAAGGTATTCAATATGAAATGGTTAATGTTGATTTTAACCATGAAAACTTTGTTGAACTTTACTTTGGAAACAAATTTTTTCCAGGTTTTTTTGGTTGGATTATTCCTTTAGAAGATAGGAAAGCAAGGGTTGGACTTTGTGTAAACAAGGATTTAACATCTAAACCTCCAACCTATTATCTTAAAAAAACTCTAAAATTTAACCCAAGAATTTCAAAAAAGATTGGGAAAGGAAAAATCATAAGGGTTTTTGGGGGAATAATTCCTATTCACGGTCCACTAAAAAAGATTGTTTGGGATAAAATTGTCTTGGTTGGGGATTCTGCAGGTCAGGTTAAGTCAACAACAGGTGGCGGGTTGTATTTTGGTTTAAACGCTGCAGGTTTAGCTGGAAAAATAATTTCTAAGTTTTTAGAAACTGGGGAACCTAAAATCCTAGAGTTTTACGGGAAAATGTTTTGGGAAAAATTTGGAAAAGAACTTAAATTTACCTCTTTGTTACGTAGAATATTGGACAAATTTTCTGACGATGAGTTAAACTATATTTTTAAGGTGATAGGTGAGAATAGGAAATTTTTAGCTAAGGTTGAAGAAGAATGTTCTTCTCAAACTCAGTTTAAAGTTTTTAGGCTTATGATTAAAAACCCAAAACTTTTATTAAAACTTGTAAAATTTACTCCAAAATTCTTTCTGTGGTAAGGCTTATAAGGCTTTTAAAAAATATTCCCTTATCAAAGCCTTCAGGGGATGTTTTGTGCTACGACCAGTTCGGATGGCTAGAGTTGAAGTTGTAGCCCCTATAGATAAAGTTGATAAGATTGTTAGAAGCATAGGAAACCTTGGGATTGTTCATTTTATTGATGTTGCAAAAACAAAAGAAAAAAAGTATAAGGGTGTAGCTGAAGAAGTAAGAAGAGTTGAAAGAGAAAATCTTCTTCTTCAACTTTCAAGTAGAATAAATAATTTGGTAAAAAAACTTGAGAAGGTTCCATATCCAAATCCTATACCAGTTGAAGAAGATCCTGATAAAGTTTTAAAAGAGGTTGAGGAAAGAATAAGCAGCCTAGAAATTGAATGCGCAAAAATAGAGAATATGATGAAAGAGCTAAACGAAGAAAAAGCCTCATTAGAAAGAGATGTTCGCCAGCTTTATGAAGAACATGAAAATACAAAAAGGTTTTTAACCGAAAATAAAGTTAATCTTACAACACTTACAACTCTCTCTCCCAAAACTTTAGCACTTAAAGATCAGATAAGAAGCCTTTACGACGACTTAGTTGATATCCAAAGAAATCTCGCTTTTATAGATACTGCTGGAAAAATGACTTCAAGCCATATGCCAATTCCAAATGATGAGGCTGAACTAAAAAAGCTTAATGAAAACGTAGAGGAAACTTTAACACTTAACCAGGTGGTTAGAAGAGATATTCCAGAAGCTGCTGAGGAAGCAAACCGGATTGAAGCTATACTTAATGAGATAAAAGAGGTTATTGGAAGAAAAATTGAAGCTTTAGAAAAAATTGGAGATATAAAATCACGGGCTGACCAACTTAGAGGTAAGGTTAACAAGATTGAGGAAGATTTAACTAGTGAGGCTGCTAGTTTATTAGGGGAGAATTTTCGTTCAAGTCTTAAGGAAATTTTCAGCTTAGCTGAAAGTTTTAAGGCTTTAAGTTTAGGCTCACCCAAGGTTGAAGAGTTAGTAGGAAAAACTTCAAGTTTAATTTATGAGGTACGTAGAGGATTTGATATTCTGGAAAACGCTGAAAGATATTTAACTTTAGATTCTGTGAGAAGACTTGTAGAAGAGATTCGTGGAGGAGATATTGAATCTATAAAAACTGTTTTTGAAGAAAGTAGAGAGCTGTTAGCTAAACTTCCTATAAGACATCTTAAAACTGTTGAAAGAGCTTTTAACATTCTTAGTATGGAGCATAGAATCCAGGAGCTTACAAAAGAACCTATAAAGTTAAAGGAAAAGATAGCTACAATCGCCCAAAAGTCTGACTATATTCATGCATACAATGAGATTGTTGAAATTGAGCTTATGATAGAAAACCTTTACAAAAAGTTTAGGCAGACAGGGAAAACATGTGTTTTTGAGGTTTGGGTTAAAAAGGAAGATGTAGATAAAACTGTAAACACAATAAAGGAAGCTTGTCCTGCCGCTATTATAAATGTGGCTAGGGAAGAAGAGGGAGATAAGCCTCCAACCTACATGAAAAACCCTAAGATAGCTGAGCCTTATGAGAAGCTTGTTGCTGCTTACGGTCTTCCAAACTATCATGAGCTTGATCCAACAATTATAACACTAATTACTTTCCCACTGATTTTTGGTTTAATGTTTGGAGATATGGGGCATGGTTTAATTCTTCTCATAGGTGGATTACTTATACCTAAAATTTGGAGTAAAGCTAAGCTTCAGGGGGAAATTTGGGATGCTATCTATAAGGGCAGGAATCTTATAGTTCTTTGTGGTCTTACCGCAACGGTTTTTGGGTTTCTTTATGGTGAGTTTTTTGGTCCAACAACCATCCATTATGCAGCTCACCATCATGGTATTCCAACATGGTATTCAGACTTAACAGGGTTTGAAAAAGCACCATGGTTCAGCCCGATGGAGAATCTTATAGGCTTCTTTAAGATAGCCCTAGTAATAGGGATAATTCATATAAGCTTTGGACTTGTTTTGGATGTTGTAAACAAGCTTTTAGCTGGAGAAAAAAGAGAAGCCTTAGCTCCAATATCATGGCTTTGGTTTTATGGAAGCTTAGCTTACCTCTTTATACTTATAATGTCACCAGAATATGGTCCAGCGGATGTCGTTTTAAACATGCGTTTACTGGTTATGTTTATTGTTGCTCCATTTGTTGGTATGCTTATCCTTCATAAGATTGCTACAGGAGAGTTTATGGAAGCCTTTTCAGAGTCTGTAACCAAAGCTATAGAATCTATATCAAACACATTCTCCTATTCACGAATATTGGCTTTAGGTGTAACTCATGCAATCTTTAGTGAAATAGCCTTGCTTGGAGCTGGAAACCCGATAATGTTTTGGTTTGTCTTGTTTATGGTAACTCTTTTCATGATTATAGCGTTAGAGGGAATAATAACTTTCGCCCACTCTCTTAGGCTCCATTGGGTTGAATGGTTTAGCAAATTCTATAAGGGTGATGGAACACCGTTTGAAGGCTTTATGATTAGGAGGAAATTTACTGTTGCTGGTAAAGTTTAAAAGAAGCTTTCTCCAAAAGCTAGTACCACAAAAACCTGCTGAGATTCAGGGCTACTCGCTTAAGAAAATTATGCTTTTTGGGCTAATTTTACCTTGTTTTGTTGTTTTAGGGCTTTTTTCAAGCATATACGTGTCTTTAACGTTTAAGCTTCCACTAAACATTGCATGTTTAGTTGCGTTTTTATGGACTTTTGCTGGTTTTGCTTTTGGAACGTTTATTCTGGTTCACTACTCAAATAGGATATTAAAGCATACAAAGGAGGTTAAAGAAAAGTGATAAAATCAATTTATGAATATGGAGAGTTAACGGTAAGAATTAGAGGAAAAAAATCTTTTATGCTTGTAAAAAGCGACTATGATGCTATGCTTGGTGCGGAAAGTATTCAAGCAGCCTTAAGAAGACTTGAGGGAACACGATATCACCCCTATATTTCCCAGATGCTGATAGAAGAGTTTAATCTTGGTAAAACTGAAGAAAGTTTGACCAAAGCATACATAGACGAATTTAATTTTGTTCTTTCAAAGTTAAAAAACAGGAAAGCCTTAGAATTCTTTCAGGAACTTAACCGTTCACTTGAACTTAAAACTATAACCTCAATAATTAAGTCGATAGTTTTAGGTGTTAGTTGGGAAAAAGCATTAGAATATACTGTTCCATTTGGAAAGATAGATAGTGTAACATGTAGAAAGCTGATTGAAGAAAAAAATGTTAAAAACGTTCTTCAGTTAATTGAAGAGGAATCTCTTGCAAGAGAAATTGAAAAAATAATGAGTGAGACTGAAGACCCCATATTGCAGGGTAACATGATTGAATTAGCAATAAACAAACATTCATCAATGAAGATTTGGGAAAAGCTTACGGAGTTAAAGGGAAGAGATAAACAATGTATTAGGCTTGTGGGTATTGTTATAGACATATCTAACATGATGGCTACGTTAAGGCTAAAAAAACTTGAGTTAAAACCAGATGAAATTGAAACGCATATAATTCCAGTTTATTATATGTTAGGAGAAAAGGAGGTTAAAAGAGCGGTTACAGCATCAAATGATGCTGAAGCTCTAAAGGTTTTTGTCTCAGGCAAATATGTGGATGTAATCTCACCTTTAATGAGTGCATATGAAGTTAGAAAAGACCTATCCCTGTTTGAAATAGCTCTAAGGCGTTATCATGCAAAAGAATGTGAAAGAATATTTTTCCAACCTTTCTTCCATCTTGGAGAAGCCTTAGCTTACCTCTACCTAAAACTATACGAGGTTAAAGACCTTATAGCCATACTAACTGGTAAGTACTTTAACCTTCCGGTTGATAAAATAGAGTATTCACTTGTTCTTCACCAACCACCCTACCCGATTTAGTCAACCGAAAGTTTTAAATCATGTATAATACAAACACCTAAACCATTAATCAAAATAGGCATAGGTGGAGATGGATTTGGAGGCAAAACTTAAAATTCTCCTGCTAACAGCCATAGTAGCTGTTTTAATTGGTATAGGAGTAACCTCCACTTTTGCAGGTGCTGCTGAAGTAGGTGAAAAAGCAGCTGTTGATTCTCAAGCATTGGGAATGATAGCTTTAAGTGCAGCTATAGCTATTGCCATACCAGGTATTGGTGCTGCTTTTGGTCTTGGTATGGCTACATCAGCTATTGCTGCTGCTGGTGCCGAAAGACCTGAAATTATAGGTAGATTCTTTATATTCATTGTATTCATTGAAGCTATTGCCATCTATGCACTTATAGTGGCAATCTTTATCATAACAATGCTTCCAGCATACCTTTAAAGTAAAATAATCTAAACTAAGCCCCAAATTTTTTAACCTTATAAACTAGAAAACTTACTGTTAGGTATCTACCTAAAAATATGAGAGGTTAAAGTCTTGGTTGAATGTCCTCAATGTAAGGGTAGTAATGTTTCAAAAGTTAAGGAGTGGGAGGTAAAACCAAAAAAGAAGACTGGTCCAGCTCTCCACGTTACACTTTACCAGTGTAATGGTTGTGGTAAAAAGTTTAGAGTTGCAGAAAAATTAAGCTCCTAAAACCTAAAGTCTTCAAGGTTTTGTCTTAAAACAAATTTTACATCATATTTTGTCTTAAAAGTCTTACCGCAGCTTGGACATGTTAAAGGAAAAACTATCTTAATAAGACTGAAAAGATTTTTTTGGGGACAATAAATAAATGCTTCATTTTCAGGGTAATTCGAAATTTTAATTACATGTTTCCGCTTCATCAATGGTAACCCTATACTACTATTTCCTCTTAAAATAAAATTTTTAATGTTTTTGTTGTTACAATGGTTAAATAAGAAGTAGCAGAAGAAAAACCGACATTACACCTGTTAGGTATATTCCGTCAAAAGTTCCAGCACCACCTATACTTATTAGTGGTGAGCCAACCTTAGTTATTTTACCAAGATTAAGAATATCAGCACCAATAAGAGTGCCAATAGTTCCTGAAACATAACCTATAACATACGGATTATTTAAAGTATAAACAGGAAAAACGATTAGGGTAAGTATAACGGTTAAAAGTGGAGGAATAAATCCTGGAAGAGCAATCCCAAGACCTGGCACCACTCTTGATAGTCTCTTAGCGACAATAGCAATAATCACGGTAACAATAAAGATTTTAAGGTAAGCAATCGATGGGTTTGGGTCAAACGTAGGGATACTGTAAGCTAGCAGATAAAAGGATACAAGTATAGGGATTATTGCTCCACCAAGATTAACAGCTAAAACTGTTTTTTGTTTTCCAACTACAACCTCTGGAATAATCCATTTAAACCCGAAAAAGGAAACTTCACGTGAAACAATTATAGGTTGTTCTGAAACAAATTCCTTTATAGGAAAGTTTATTGCACTACCAAGTAAAGAAAACCATACAACCAAAATAACTAAAAACCAAGGAAGACCTAAACCATACCTAAAAACAGGGCCAAGAAAAAATAGGAAAAGAGGAAAAAGAAAAAAGGCTAAAAAGAGTAGTGCCACAAAATGTGGTAAAATTATGGGTTGAAAAAGAATCCTTTTTCTTCTCGCCTTGTACCCTTCTAAACCATTAAACAAAGTAAACCCATCCGAAAGCTAAGATACAGACTTATAGGTTATTTATTTTTTCTTTAATAGGATGCAGCTATCAGCAAAAGACATTTATCGTTTAATTAACATTTTTTGTTTGGATGATGAGTGGCGACGACACTGAGCTTGATGAATGTGCCCACTTTCTGACAAAAATTTTAGATGTCAAAAAGAACCTTAACCGTTACATTTCCATTTTCTTTTTTTATTTCCATTCCATGGTAGGTTACAGCTTTAATTCCAACCTTTGAAATATGCTTTTCAGGGTTGTAGTGTTCCCCTAAAGCTTCCGCCTCTAGTTTTAGCTTACCATTAAGCTTTTCAATTTTGTGAATTTTAAACTTTGAAAAAAGAATATTTTCAACCTCAAACTTAACTAAAAGTTCTTCAAGCCAGTTATAGAGTAAAGATTCTTCATCTTCACCTTCAACAACAAAATTAACTTTAACTTCAGGAGATACATCTTTAAGGTTTGTCATAGCTTCAAACATAGCTAAGGCTGCGTTTTCGAAAGCTTCCTCTAAACTTTTACCGTAAGCAGCTACGTAAATGTCACTAACATGCTCTAGAAAGGTAAACTTCTCTTCATCCATTTTATGTTCACCAAAACCAAGAATATTTAGTCGTCCAAAGACTAAGAATCTATTGGTGAAGCGTTCTCCTTAAACTTTTAAACTTTTTAAGGTAGTCTTCAGTTTGAGGTATATTAACTGGTGTTAGATGAGCTTGTAACCCTAAATCTTTTAGGGGGTCTAAACCTAAAATTAACCCAATAAATTCTGATATATGTAAGACAGGTAAACCTAAATTTTTGTCTCCTTTTTTTGGAGCTTCATCAAAAACAGAGAGACACATTGGACATGGAACAAGTAAGAGGTCTGCTTCTGCCTCCCTGATGTTTCTAAGTTTTGCTTCTGTAATCTTTAGTGAAACTTCTGGAGTATATTCTGGCTGAAAAAAGTCGCCGCCACAACAAATATGTTTTTCCTCATAGTTAACAACCTTACCTCCAAGAAGCTCAACTAATTCATCCATAAAAGTTGGATTTTCAGCGCTTCCAAGAACTTCTTCAGGAAAAGTTTTTAGGTAATGACATCCATAGTGGCATGCGACTTTAAGCCCATTAAGCTTAACCTTTTGAAGCTTAATAATTTTTTCTTTAACCTTATAAAAAACCTCAGCAACATGAAAGACTTTAATATCCCAAGCTGGTTTAACACCAACTTTATGTAAAACCTTTTCAACTTCAACCTTTCCACCTTTTTTATCAATGTCTTTTAAGACATGGTAAAAAGAAGCATAACAACCATTACATGGGGTTACAAGATTTTCAGCATATTTTTTTGCTATAGAAAGATTCCATCCTATTAAGGTTGCAAAACTTTTAAACGGCATAAACCCTGAAAAATAGGCTAAACCACCACAACAAGCCTCATCTTGGGATGTATAAACTTCAAACCCTAAAAGCCTTAAAGTTTTTTGGGTTGAAACCTCAATTCCAGGATACTTACTTTTTGAAATACATCCCCGATAAAGAAAGATAGAGCCTTTTTCAGGAATCTTAGCTAACTTATCTTCAGCTCGAATAATATATCTCCCCCTAAACTTTATCAAGATTTTTGTAGGTTAACTTAAGCTTATCAACAAAACTTTTGAAGCCTGTTTCCTCAAAAATCCTTTTTAGTTTTTTTAAAGACTCCTCAGGAAGTTCTGTTGTTGAAGGTAAACCTATAAACTTTCTTAGGTTTATCCTTCCAAACGGGAAGATAGCTCCTGTTTTAATCAGATTTTCTATAGGCCCTTGTAAAACATCATAGATTTTTTTGGATAACCCTCTAGTTAAGGCGTATTCTCTTAAACGTAAAATTATGTCTGGTAGCGGGACACTATGAGGACATAGGTTTACACATTCAAAACAAAGAAAACATCTCCAAATAGTCTCAGATTTGGCTAGGTAATCAAGGTTATCTTTTAAAATTTCAGAAGCTAAAAGTCGAGGACTAAAATAAAGTTTTGGGTCAGTAAATCTTGCGGGTGGACATGAGGATGTGCATATACCACACTGAAGACATGGTGTTACCGCTTTAACTAAAACTGTCTTTTCTTCTTTAGTTAATACTTCCCTAAGTTCAGCCAAACTTAAGATACCCTTTTGGTTTTAAGAAAAAAAGACAAATTTACATATAAGGATAACCTCTAAACTTTTGCCAATTTATTTTGTGAAAGGTGGGCTTAAGAAATGGCTGAAAAAAGTTTTAGTTTAAAATTTGAGTTAACACTTTTAACTGGTAGAACAACAGAACAAGCCATAAGTTCTTTGAAAGGAAAAAATTTGGAGGAGTATAAGAAGGTAGCTGCGGTTGTTTATCTGTCTGAGAAAGATATGGAAAAGATGGCTTTAAAGGATGGTGAAAATGTTAAATTAGAAACCGATGCTGGTTTTGTTGTTGTTAAAGCAAGAAAAAGTGAGGAGGTTAGTGAAGGGCTTGCTGTTATACCTCCTGGACCTTGGTTAAATATGTTAGTTCAACCTAAGCTTGGTGAGGCAGGAATACCTATAACAAGAAACATAAAGGTGATTATTGAAAAAACAAGTGAAAATATAACAACTCCAAGCTTTACTTAGTAGTTAAAAGTTCTTTTAATACTTTTTCAAAGTTACCAGCCTCAAAAGCCAGCCTAGGAGTCTTATCTTTTAGAAGTTTTATTGTTGACTCTATTCTCTGCTTAGTTAAATCTTTAACTTCCGGTGGTAAACCCCACTTTTCCTCGCTTATTTCTGGTGGTGGCCTATAAGCTTCAACCTCAACCTTTAACATTCTCTCATAGATAGGTGGTTTTTCTTCAACTTTCCCAACTAAAAGGTTAAAGACTCTTATCCTAGCTTTTTCCCATGGTTTACCAGTATCTTCACCTATAAGATTGTAGCTTTCTCTCTCAACCTTAATTACTTGTTCAGGACAAGCTTTTTCACATGCTCCACAAAAAACACAAAAATCTTCAACCACATCTATTTTTTTCTCTGTTTTTGGGGGATAGATACATTTTACTGGACAAATGTTAAAACAGTTTTTACATCCAAGAGGATCGCATTTTTCAAGCTGTACGAATTCAATCTTACCTTTAAGAGGTTTTTCTACGGTTAAGGCTTCAACAGGACATTTTGCTGCACATAAACCACAATCAACACATTTTTCCTCATCAATATTTATCTCTCCACTAACTTTTGGTTCAAGAATTTTTCTTGGTGGAGCATATTCACATGAAACTTTTATAGCCTCAGAAGGACAAATTTTTTCGCATAACCCACAGTAATCACATTTTTCTTTTTCAACAGCTATTCCTAAGGCTGGTTTATAGTCTGGAGGTTTAGGTTCACTCCAAAAAATCTTTATTGCATCACATAGGAGTTCACAAAGCCCACAATAACTACATTTTTCCTCGTCAATTTCTATTGTGCCTTTAACCTCTTTTTCTCCACCCTCTTTCTCATATTTTACAAGGTCTTCTTTCTTCTCAACCTCAACCTTGACTTCGATAGCTTCCCTTGGACAGACTTTACTGCAGAGTAAACATGGAAGACATTTTTCTTTTTCAAGTTTATGTTTACCTTTAATCTTTGAATATGTATCTTCAACCTTTAAACCATCAATACTCATTTTTAGTGAGTTAAAGAAACATAAGGAAACACAAATCCCGCAAAAAGTACATTTTTCCTCATCTATGTTTATTAGAGGGGCTTCCTCTAATCTGCCTGCAGCCACCTCAACTATGGGACCAAGAGTTATAGCTTCCCATGGACACACCGTGCAAAGACCACAACCAGAACATCTTTTAAGAATATAGTCTAACTCTTTTTTGAGGATTGATGTTTTCCAGAAATATTTTAAAGTTGAGTTAACAATCTCAAATTCAACTGTCGGCTTTTCTTTAAGCTTCTCAGCCATACCTCATGTTTCACCCCGTTAAAACAGTCTTTTGTAGTTCAGCACCTAAAGGTCCGAGTTCTCCTACCCTGTTAACAAAATCCCTTATAATTTTAGCTATTCTTTCACCTTCCGAGGCTGAGGCGCTTTCAATTATAAGTCTCTCTGGGTTTATTCCAGCAGCCTCTAAAACCTTTCTTAGTTTTTCAACCCTTTCAGATGCTTTTTTAAATCCTCTTCTATAGTGGCAGTCGTTTTCATGACAGCCTAAAACCGCGACACCATCAGCTCCAAGTCTAAAAGCTTCAAGTATATGTAGGATGCTTATTCTAGCTGTGCATGGAACTTGAATTATACGTATGTTGGTTGGGTAGGGAATTCTATTAAGTCCAGCCATATCTGCAGCAGCATAACCACACCATCGACAAAGAAAACCAACAATCAAAGGTTTTTCTCTTTTCTCCTTTAAAAGAGCATTTAACATACTGTAAATTTGTTTATCGTTCAAACCTGGAAGTATAATTGCTTCTGTTGGACATACAGATGCACATGCACCACAACCCATACAGCTAACCTCATCAACAATAATCTTTTTTTCAACCCTTTTAATTGCATTAAAATCGCATGTTCGAGTACAAAGTCCACAAACAATACATTTTGTAAGGTCTATTTTTGGTGATTCAACCTCAAACTCAAGTTCAGGTTGAGAGAGAAGAGAAATAACTCTTGAAGCTGCTAAACCTGCATGGGATACAGATTCAGTTATGTCTTTTGGTCCTTGAGCAGTTCCTACAATAAAGATTCCTTTTGTAAAGGTGTCTGCAGGTCTAAGTTTTGGATGTTCTTCCAAGAAAAATCCATTTTCATCCAATGATATTTTTAGGATTCTCGCTAACTCCTGATTATCCGGGTTTGCCTCCATCCCAACGCTTAAAATGATAAGGTCATAATCACCAGTTTTTGTTTCACATGTTAAAGTATCCTCATAAAAAACTCTAAGCTTATCCTTTGATTTTACAACTCTTCCAACCTTACCTCGAACAAAATTTACACCAACCTCCTTAGCTTTTAAAAATGCTTCCTCATGACCTTTACCAGAAGCCCTAATATCAGTATAAAAAATTGTAACCTCCATTTCAGGATGAAGACTTTTAGTTTCCATAGCCTGTTTTATTGCATACATACAACAAACACGGCTACAGTAGGGTTTGCCAAACTTTTGAGACCGGCTTCCAACACACTGAATAAAACATATTTTTTTTGGAGGCTTACTGTTTGATGGTCTTAAAAGTTTACCTTTTGTTGGTCCAGCTGGATGTATAAGTCTTTCAAATTCAGCTCCTGTAACAACATCTAGATATCTTCCATAACCATACTGTTCGATTAGCTTAGGATTTATAGGTTGAAAACCAACAGCAACAACAATTGCACCAACTTTTTCTTTTATTACTACATCTTTATCTTCAAGGTTTATTGCTTCTTTTTCGCATACAGCAATACAGGATCTACAGCCTACACAGTTTTCAAAGTCTATGTATGGAGCAACAGGAACAGCTTCAGAAAAAGGTTTAACGATTGCTTTTCTTCTTCCCATACCATACTCATATTCATTTGGAACTTCAACAGGGCATATCTCAATACATTTATCACAACCATTACATTTTTCCTCATCAACATATCTAGCCTTCTTAAAAAGCTCAACCTCATAGTTTCCAGCAGCACCTCTAACAGAAACAAGATTACATAAAGTGTAAACTTTAATGTTTGGATGATTATAAACCTCAGACATTAAAGGTCCAAGAATACATATACTACAGTCTAATGTAGGAAAAACTTTATCCCATTTAGCCATATGACCGCCGAGAAAACCAGACTTTTCAACAAGAATTACTTTTAGTCCAGCATTAGCCAAATTTAAGGCTACAGTTATACCTGCAACTCCTCCACCTAAAACTAAAACTTTACGTTCAACAGGAACCTTCATTTTTTCTATTTTTGAAGCCGAGGCTGCACTTGCAACTGCCATTTCTATAAGGTCTAAAGCCTTTAAGGTTGCTTTATCCATGTTTAACCAGTGAACCCAGCTACACTGTTCTCTTATATTTGCGATTTGAACATAGCCTCTATTAATCCCGGCTTCTTCAACGGTTTTCTTAAAAAGTTCGCCGTGAAGTCTAGGTGTGCAACATGCAACTACAACACGTTCCAGCTTCTCGTTTTTTATTGTATCCTTAATTTTTTGTAAACCTGACTCGCTACAAAGATGCAAGTCATCTACACATATGATACCATGTTTTTTTGAAAAATAGTCTACAAGTCTTTGAATATCAATAAAACCAGCAATGTTTGTTCCACAATGACAAATAAAAACACCTATCTTGTTCTCTTCTTTTCTATTCTCCAAGCTTTTACCACCTTTAACATGGAGGGTTAGCTTGGTTCACCCCAGACTTTCTCCTTCTTCACCACAAAAACCCATATGTTTCTGGATAAAAAAAATTGTGCAGCGTACTATTTAAGTGATGGAAAATAAGTATTTTTGAGGCTTATGAAGGATTAAAAGTGGTGGTAAGTTTGTCTAAAAAAATTTCACCTTTAACTGTTTATAGGTATCTTCCAGGGATAAACTGTAAAAAATGTGGTTATCCTTCATGTATGGCTTTTGCCTCAAAACTTTTAATGAGAGAAGCTAAAATTGAAGACTGCCCAATTCTTTTTGAGCCAAAGTATAAGAGTAAACTTGAAGGTTTAAAGGAGCTTTTAAAGCCTTTACTTGAAACCTATGAGACTGGTTTAGAGCTTGATGAGGATAAGTGCGTTGGGTGTGGAAACTGTGTTGTTGTATGTCCAGTTAATGTTATGGAGGATGTTGATGTTAGTAAGGGTCTTGGAACTATAAGTGATAATGTTATTATGAGAGTTGAAGACGGAAAACTTAAGATAATCAACCTTAAAAAATGTCGACGTTTTCCACCTTCAAGGCTTGACTGCCGTGTTTGTGAACAATTTTGCTATACTGGAGCTATTAGGGTGTATTAGCTTTAGGTTAAAGTTTCAGTTAAACTAATATTTTTCATATGCAAAAAATTAAACATCAATAAGACAGTAAAAATTGGAGGCTGAGGTTGTATAGAAAATCCTAATATAACTAAAACAGTTTGCACCGGGTGTTCTCTTCTTTGCGACGACATTACTGTGGTAATGGATGAGAAAGGAGAAATCCAAAAAACCTTTGGTTCTTGTGTAGTTGGAGCGGAAAAGGTTAAGTTTATAAAAGCAAAGGAAAGACTTCTTAAAGCATCAGTTTTAACAAACGGTGAGTTAAAAGAAGCAGAGTTTGATGAGGCTATAGAAGAAGCAGTAAAAATTCTTAAAAATTCAAGAAAGCCTTTGGTTTATGGTTGGAGTAATGCTTCATGTGAAGCTATAAGTCTAGGTTTAGAAATTGCTAAAAGACTTAGAGGAATTTTTGACAGCACTGCAAGTCTTTGTCACGGATACTCCATAACCACAGCTAAGAAGCTAGGTTTTTGGGGAACAAACCTTGAAGAAGTCTTAGACTACGCTGATCATGTGATTTTTTGGGGAGTTAACCCTGCAGAAACCTTTCATAGACATACAAGCCGATACTCTGTTTTTCCCAGGGGGGTTGAAGCGCCTAAAGGTGTAGAAAGTAGAACAATTAGCGTTATTGATGTAAGAGAAACAAAAACAATGAGAATAGCGCATAACAAGCTTCTTATAAGACCGGGAGGAGACCTTGAACTTTTCAAGGCTATAGAGGCTTCAATCATTAGAGGTGAAAAAATAACTGGAGATGTTGCTGGTGTGCCTGTTATGAGGCTTCTTAGCTTTATAAATGACCTTAAAAAGTCAAGACACTCTACAATCTTTTATGGGCTTGGAGTTATTGGTGGAGGAGCTGCGGAAAAAAATATTAGTGTTCTATATGAGCTTGTAAAACAATTAAATAATGTTGGAATAAAATGTTCTGTTATACCTATGGCTGGACACTACAATATGGTTGG
This sequence comes from uncultured Candidatus Bathyarchaeia archaeon, assembly GCA_964484995.1. GTDB lineage: Archaea > Thermoproteota > Bathyarchaeia > Hecatellales > Hecatellaceae > EX4484-218. Next base: position 49,038 of record CAZAHF010000002.1, read on the forward strand.
CTGTGTAGAAACAACCCTAAAAACAACAGGTTTTCCTTATGCCGTTGATTTTTCAACAAACCCGCCAACCCATAACCCAAATCAAACATCCGTTATCCCCGTTCTTTTAAATGAAAGAGTTGATTCAGCTTTAATTGTTGGTGCGGATCCTCTAGCTCATCTTCCAGCTAAGGCTGCTGAAAGTCTCTTAAAAATTCCTTTAATTGTTCTAGATTTTGTTGAAAGTTTAACTGTGAGGAAGGCTAAGCTTAGGATACCAGTAGCAATAACTGGTGTTGAGGCTGGTGGGACAGTTTATAGGTTAGATGGAAAAGAAGTAAAGCTTTCACCAATTCTTAAACCACCGGAAGGGATAAAGTCAGACGAGGAAGTTTTATCAGCAATTTTAAGTAGATTATAAGAGGAAGGAAAAAATATGAGTCGCCCTTCACGAGATGAATATTATATTGCTATTGCAAAACAAGTTTCTACACGTAGTACTTGCTTGAAAAGAAGTGTAGGAGCAATAATAGTTGTTGGGGATATGATTGTTGCAACAGGTTATAATGGAGCTCCAAGAGGAGAACCACACTGTATAGATATAGGTTCTTGTGCAAGAGAAGGACAGCCTAGGGGTCATGGCTATGAGGATTGTAGAGGTGTTCATGCTGAAACAAACGCGTTACTAATGGCTGCAAAACACGGTATATCTGTTAATGGTGGAACAATGTATGTAACAGCTAAACCATGTAACATCTGCAGAAAACTAATGAAACAGGCAGGAATATCCAAAGTTGTTTATCTTGATGAAGATGGAAACATGCAAACTATGACAATAGGTTAAATAAAGGTTTATTTTTTAGGTTCTAGGTCCCAACCCAAAATTTTCACTTTCCCTATCTATACGCTCCTGAATCTTCTCTATCTCATCATCAGTTAAGTGAGCAAACCTTCCTTGAAGCTTTAAATACTCTTTTACGTGTTTCCTTTTAGGAACTTTAACTGTTAGATTAAATTTTCCGTTCTCAATTTCATATAGTGGGAAAACCCCTGTTTGAACAGCTAGCCTAGCAACTTTTATTGATATATTAGAGGGAATTCTCCAACCAGGAATACATGGGCAAAGCACATGGACATAGGCTGGACCTTCAATTTCAACAGCTTTTTTAACCTTGTTAACAAGGTCAAGCGGGTAGGCAGGACATGCGGTAGCAACATACGGAATTCCGTGAGCAGCTACTATTGCTGGCAAATTTTTTTTCCATTGAAGTTTTCCTCTTATAACTTTACCTACTGCTGAGGTTGTTGTCCATGCACCGTAAGGTGTTGAACCTGACCTTTGAATTCCAGTATTCATGTAGGCTTCATTGTCAAGACAAACATAAAGAAGATCATGGCCTCTTTCTAAAGCTCCAGATAAGGCTTGAAAACCTATATCTGCTGTTCCTCCATCTCCAGCAATAGCAACAACATGAATCTTCCTTTTTTCAATTTTGCCTTTACGCATTAAAACTTTAAGAGCAGCTTCAACACCTGAGGCTACTGCTGCAGCGTTTTCAAAGGCTACATGATACCATGGAACAGCCCATGAGGTGTATGGGTAAGGTGAAGAAACAACTTCAAGACATCCTGTTGGAGAAATCACAATACAGTCAGGACCTACAGCCTTCATTATGTGTCTAACAGCAATAGTCTCACCACAACCAGAACATGCACGATGCCCTTGAACAAAAAGCTCTTCCCTTGGAAGATCCTTTAAATTTTTAAAGTAAACTTTTTTTTCAGACATCTCTACTCCCTCACCTGTAGAAAAACAAAATTTTTCTCTATTTTTTCACCTTTCAAAACTTTTTCAGCTAAACTCATAAACTCATCAACCCTTATGTCTCTACCGCCTAAACCAGCAATAAACCCAAAAATTTTAGGTTTAACATCTAAATCGTAGAAGACAGATCTAATCTCATTAAATATGGGTCCACCAAATCCACCTGGAGAAAAAGCCTTATCAACAACAGCTAACGCCTTAAGGTTTTTTGTTGCCTCTATAAGCTCCTCAACCGGGAAAGGTCTAAAAAGTCTTAGTTTAATTAGTCCAACCCTCCTACCCTTTTCTCTAAGCTTATCTACAGCTATTCTTGCAGTTCCACAGTGTCCACCCATCATAAGGATTGCTACCTCCGCATCCTCAACCCTATAAGGCTCAATAACATCATAGTATCTTCCAAAAAGATCTCCATATTCCTTCCAAACTTCCTTTATTACTGTTTTAGAGTTTTGAAGAGCTTTTTCAAGCTGATATTTAAGTTCTGTTTGAATATCTGGAAGCCCTATAGGCCCCCATGTTGTTGGATTGTCTGGGTGGAGAGCATATTTAGGTATTCTTTTTGGTGGAAGAAACCTGTTAACCTCTTCTTGATCTAAAGCTATCAAAGATTCAATTACATGGGTAACATAAAAACCGTCAAAATTAACTGCAACAGGAAGAAGAACCCTTTCATCCTCAGCTATCTTAAAGGCTTGAAGAGTAAAATCAAAAACTTCCTGTGCGTTTTCACCATACAACTGAATCCAACCACAATCTCTTGAACCCATCATGTCGCTTTGATCTCCCCAAATACTTAGGTTTGGAGAAAGACATCTGTTTGCAACAGCCATAACTATGGGAAGCCTATTACCCGCAGCAATAAAAAGCATCTCATGCATTAAAGCAAGCCCTTGGCCTGCTGTAGCTGTAAAGCATCTTGCACCAACAGCAGCAGCTCCTATACATGCACTCATAGCCGAATGTTCAGACTCAACATTTATATATTCAGCATCAAGCTCCCCATTAGCAACATATTCTGAAAGCTTTTCTACAATATGGGTTTGAGGTGTTATTGGGTAGGCTGCAATAACATCAACATTTGCAAGTTTAACTGCAAGTGAAATTGCATGAGAACATTCAATTGCTATTCTTTTAGCCAAACTACTCTTCACCCTCCTCAACCATTGTTATTGCTTTAACAGGACACTCCTCAGCACAAATCCCGCAACCCTTACAATAGTCAAGGTTAACCTCAACACTACCATCTTTAAACCACGTTATAGCTGCGTCGGGACAATAAGTCCAACATAAACCACAGCGAGTACACTTACTCTTATCGATTACAGGCCTAAAACTTCTCCAATCTCCAGTTAAATAGAAACGAGAGGTAGAAGGTTTAGGGATTATGGATGCAATAGGTAGTTCTTTCCATGTTGGTTTAAGGTTTAACTTAAACTCGTTTTTTTGACTCATACATTATTCACCCACCAAAACTGTTTCTTTATAGGCTCGAATAACAGCCTCCACATTTTTCTCACCAATTTTACCTGTAAACCTCTCCTTAACAGCCTCAAGAACAGAGTCAAGTTTAAGAATATTTGTTGTTTTAAGAAAAGCACCAAGCATAGCCGTGTTAACTACAGGAATACCTATAACATCTAAAGCTATTCTTGTAGCATTAACAGTTGCAGTCCTAAATTTAAACCCATACTTTTCTTTAACCTCACCAGGTTTTTTTGATGTGTTTAAGATAACAGACCCATTTGATTTTAAACCTTCAACAACATTCACATTTTTAAGTAAAGTTGGATCAAGAACCACAACAACATCAGGCTCGTATACATCAGAACGAGTCCATATAGGTTTTTCATCAAACCTGTTGAACGCAACTACTGGTGCACCCCTTCTTTCAGGACCAAAAGATGGAAAAGCTTGAGCATATTTTCCCTCGTTTATAGCTGCATGAGCTAAAATTTCAGCGGCAGTAACAGCACCTTGACCTCCTCTTCCATGCCATCTTACCTCAATCATGTCTAAATCATCCCAAATTTACAGCCACGTAAACTTTTAATCTTATAATTATTTGTAGATTTAAGTTTATACGCTTTACTTTATAACCTTAAGCTTTTCTTACTATTTTTTGTAGAAACATTATTACAGGTAAAATTTCAAGCCTTCCAACCCACATTTCTATGATAAGCACAACTTTTCCAAGTATGTGTAAGTTTGGAGAAACTATACCAACAGATAATCCTACATTTCCCTGAGCTGAAGCTACTTCAAACAAACTGTTTATAAAACTAAATCCCAGCAAAGTTATTAGAATAGAACCAACTCCAAGAAAAGTAAGATAGAGAAGAGAGAAAAGAGCAACCTCAATAACCTCAGACTCTTCATATACTTTTCCTCCAACTTTTACAGGTATTATTGCACCTCTTGGAGACCTCATCTTTCTTATAAACCATCTGAAAGACCCTAGAACTATAGCTGTCCGAATCAGTTTTATAGCGCTAGAAGTTGAACCGTATCCCCCACCTATAATCATAAGCATAATAAGTAAGGCTTTAGTAAAATCATCTAAAGCTGCAAGGTTAACCGTGGAAAAACCTGTTCCTGATAAAGCTGAAATACATTGAAAAAAGGATTCTCTAAGAGCTAGAGGAGAAGCTATATCAGATTTCATCGTTAGATTAAGAAAAACCGTAGTAGAGAAAATAAGGATTAGGCTAAACATCAATTTAACTTCTATATTGTGAAAAAACTCACGAAGATGCCCACGTAAAAGTTTGTGGTGAACAGCAAAACTGGTCATTCCAAGTATCATTAAAAACATAACAACAACTTCTACACTTAGGTTATTATAGGCTCCAATACTATTGTTTTTGACTGAAAATCCTCCTGTGGCAATAGCAGTCATCGAATGGTTTATAGCATCAAAAAGAGGTATTCCAGCAAAATAAAGAAGACAGATACCAATCCCTGTATAAAGAAGATAAATCCACCATATTTCTCTTACCGTTCCTCTAACCGTTGGCTCAAGCTTTTCTGCTCTGGCTTCAGAAATATAAAGTCTTGCTGCAGCCATACTTGGATGAATTATTATAGCTAACATTAAGACTATAACACCAACTCCACCAACCCACTCAGTTAAACTACGTAAAAAAAGAAGACTTTTAGGTAGGCTTTCAACATCACTAAACATTGTTAAACCTGTAGCTGTAAAACCTGACATAGCCTCAAAATAGCTTTCTAAAAAACCAAGTTTAGATATTAAAAGAAAGGGTAATGAACCTATCAGGGGTATCAGAAGCCAAACAAAAGCCGAGAAAAACATAGCATCAACAACAGTCAACTCATATTTAACATCTCTACCAACATAAAATAGGGTAAAACCAGCAGCTTCAACCAAACCAGCTAACATAAAAAAAGTATTCATCTCAAAACTTTCGTTAAAAAATGAAGCTACAACACCAGATATAAAGAAAACTACCCCCACAACAATTAGGAGAATACCACAATAACGTGTGTATGCTTTAAGATGTTCTAGGCTTAAAATCAAAAGTTCCACTAAACCTCTTTTTCATACATCTGAACAAGCATACCTTTTGCTTGTTCATAGGGTTCTCCTTTCTTTTTAAAGCCAAACTTATTTACACATTTTATGCTTGCTATTTGGGATGTTAAAATGTTTACAAAAACCCTTTTACATCCTTTTTGTTTCGCATACTGAATAAGCTGCTCATACATTGCAGATGCCAACCCACGACCTCTATAGGTTGGATGAATTGTTTGATGTTCACCAAAACACGCATCTCCAACTATACTTAACTTGTAAAATCCAACAATTTTACCGTCTAGTCTTACACCAAAATAATGGTAGCCTTTTTTCATCTCTTCAATAACCTGTTCTCTGCTTAGGGTACGTTTTTTTCTCCATTCTTCAGGATATTCTAATGCTTTTGGCCAAACTTCCTTCATTAACTCTGAAAGTTCCTCAGCATCCTTCTCTGTAAACTCTTCAACCTTATATTTGCTCATAGTCTTTCTACAAAGGTTCTTCTTCTTCAATAAACACTTTTAAAAGTTTTACTAGGTTTTCAACATCTGTTAGACTTAAAACTTCACTAAAACTATGGACATATCTTGTTGGAATAGATATCACACATGCGGGTATACCTTTTTGGGTAAGCTGGATTGCTGTTGCGTCTGTTGTTCCACCCTCAACAACCTCAACCTGGTAGGGTATTCCAAGTTTTTCAGCTAAACCTATAATCTTGTTTCTTAGGTTTATGTTTGAGATAAGCCCTCCAGATAAAGAGTCTCTTCTACCGTCAGCTACCAAGATTGCTGGTCCTAAGCCAACCTTTACCGGAGACTCGTGTTCTGCAACTTCAGGGTGGTCTGCTGATGTTGTTACATCAACAGCTATCCCTACATCAGGGTTTATGGAGAACGCTGAAACCGTTGCTCCTCTTAATCCAACTTCTTCTTGAACTGTAAAAACACCATAAACCCTGTTTTTAGGTTTAGACCTTTTTAAAACTTCAACCAGAATTGCACATCCAACTCTATCATCAAAAGCTTTTCCGCATACAAGGTTGTTTTTAAGCTGAATTAGGTTTCTATCTAAGGTTATTGGGTCTCCAACCTTAACACCAAACTTAACAGCTTCATCCTTGCTTTTTGCACCAATATCAATAAACATTTTATCATAGGTTACTAGCTGTTTTCTTTCATCTTCCTTCATTAAATGAATAGGCTTACAGCCTATTACTCCATAAAGAGGCCCTTTCTTCGTGTGAACAATAACTCTGCTTCCAAGTAGAAGATGGTCTGAAATACCCCCAAGTTTTGCAAATCTAAGAAAACCTTTTTCATCTATATGTTTAACGATTAAGCCAATCTCATCCATATGTGCAGCAATCATTATAGATTTTTTGTTTAAACCTTCTTTAACACAAATAAGGTTTCCAAGCTTATCCGTGTAGATGGAGTTAACAGCATCTTTAAGTTCAGTCTGAATAACGTTACTTACACTATACTCAAAACCTGGAACTCCAGGAGCTTCCGACAGCTTTTTTAAAAGTTCAAATAGGCTCATTCAAGCACACCAACCTAAAGTTTGCAGAGAGACAAACATAAGCTTTAGTTTTATCCACCCTAACTAAAACTTTTTTGGTTTATTGAAGCTTAACCCGGATTTTTTAAGGACTTCTGTTAGCCATACTATTTTTGCTGAATGTTCAACCATACAAAGATACTGGTAGGCTATATCCATGTACTTAGCAGCAGCAAAAACACCATGAGCTTTTACAACAACCGCATAATAAGTTTTTAAGGTTTGAGCAACCTCTTTAGCTAATTCTAAAGAGCCAGGCGGACCTTCAACAACAGGAATCCTTTTTAAAACATAGTAGCCTTCAGTATCAAGCGGAACAATTTCATCCATAAAAAATGATAAAGCCACACTATTTGGTGGATGTGCATGTAAAACAGCTAGGTTTGGTGTTTCAAGGTAGATTTGTCTATGAACTATTGTTTCAATTGAGGCTAGAGCGTCAAAGCTTGAAGGTTTTTCTAGGCTTACCTGAATAACATCTTCTGGTTTAAGATTTTCTAGAGAGGATGCATGTCTGGTAATCCACATTATATTTCCACTTTTTATACTTGCATTCCCACCATGAGCTGTAACATACCCTCTTCTAGCAATTCTTAAACAATAATCTTTTAACTCCTCATAAACTTCTTTCGGAACTCTTGACATTAGGCTTTTTCACCTAAACCTAAACTTTTAAGTTTATCTTGGGTGGGGAAACCATTTGGCTTCCATCCTCTAACCCGATAATACTCTTCAAGCATAGGTTGAAGAGGAACTTTAAACCTTGAGGGAAGCTTATCAGTTTCTCCACCAAGACCAGCTTTAAAGTTAAACATTCTTTCAAGATTCCATATTCTTTCACCTATAGTTATCAAAGATTCTTGAGTAAAGGTTTTCCCTGTAACAAGTGTAAGTAAGTTTGCAAACGTTTCCTCGTCAAACTCAAACCCTAAAAACTTGCATACAACCATACTATCCATAACCACAGCAAAATTTTGCATATAAGCAACAATACTTGGCTTGTTAACAGGTGAAAACCTATCCATAAGATAAGGGTAACCTAAAACCTCAACACTGATAAGATAAGCGTTTAAATGACAACCTCCCCTATTAGAGGTGGCATAAGCTAAAGCCTGACCTAAAACTCCATCTGGATGGTACATGGGAAGCTCAAGCCCCTTAACCTGCATAGCAGCCTCAACATAACCAAACTTTTCTGAAAAAATTTTTGAGCCTTCAGCCAGCCATCTACCTAAACCTTTTTTGTAGGCAATTTCCACAATAAGCCTTTTTACCCTTTCAACATCCCCCCACCTAATTTTTTCATCTAGTAAACCTTTTTCACTAAGCTCTATTGCACATGCAATTGTTCCACCTGTTGAAATCGTGTCTAACCCAAGACTGTTACATAGGTAGTTTATTTCAGCAACAGCCTCAATATCATCTATTAAAAGCATAGAGCCAAAAGCACCTAAAGTTTCAAATTCAGGTCCTTCTCCATCATCTTTACTCGTTTTTGTTACCCTTTTACATCCAACAGGACAGTTATAGCAGCTTTTTCTTTTAACAAAAATTTTTTCTCTAAGAGATTCTCCAGAAATCTTTTCTGCATTCTCAAACCTACTTAGCTGAAAATTTTTTGTTGGAAAAATTCTATGTTCATTTATTAGGTTTACTAAGGCGGAGGTTCCATAATAGGCAAGAGCTTTGTCTAAGATAGGGTTCCATGAAATTCTAGCCCTAAAATTTTTTAAGGCTTTAACCAAGCCTTTTTCATCAGCAATTTTTGGTTTACCTTCCCCTTTTACAGCTATAGCTTTAAGCATCTTAGAACCCATAACTGCACCTAAGCCACCTCTACCAGCAGCATTACCATATCCACCCATAATACAGGCATACCTAACAAGGTTTTCACCAGCAGGACCAATACAAACAAATGAAAAGTCTTTACCCAAATCTTTCTCTAAAATTTTAAAAGTTTCTTTTGTTGTTTTTCCCCACAAATAACTTGCATCCCTTAACTCAAAGCTACCGTTGTCTATGTAAAGATAAACAGGTTTTTGAGATTTGCCTCTAACAAGAATACAGTCAAACCCAGCGTTTTTAAGTTTAAATCCAAAAAAACCTCCACAACTTGAATAAAAAATACCCTTAGTTAAAGGAGATTTAGAGACAACAGAAAATCTTCCAGTTGTAGGTATGAGTGTTGAGGTTAAAGGTCCAACAGCAAAAACAAGGATGTTCTCCTCGGCAAAAGCCTCTGTTTGTGGGGAAACAGAATCCCATAAAAGTTTTACACCTAAACCTCTACCACCCATAAAACTAAAAAGAGTTGACCTATCAATATCTAGAATTTTTAAAGTATTAGTTGACAGATTCACAGTTAAACATTTTCCAGTCCAACCGTACAAGCAAACCAGCCCATAAAATACTTGTTAAGCTTAGTGAAAATTTTAGATGTTTCAAAAAATTAGTGTTTTGGTTAGCATAAGCCTAAAGATACTGTGAAATTTTTGGAAGATTTTCCTTAACTTTTTTTGCAGCATAAATAAGAACATTTGCATAAAGAATAACAAAATCTGAAACATCCTCAGCTGGAATTTTCCACTCTAAAGACTTTTTTGAGAATAAGACTAGAAGCCTATCCTCAAATTCAGGTTCACCACGTTGAAGTAAATAGTAAATCTCAAAATTTTGGAAAGGTTTAACGGTAACAACCCAGTCTGTTGACTCGTCAAGCTTAAAATCAACAATCTCTCCACCAACAAGCTTAACAACTTTTTCCATATCCTCTTTAGTTAAATGTTTTAGGATTTCTGTTCTAGATTTTAAAGACTCAGTAACAAACTTTTTATGGACAGAGCCACCCTCAAAAGCTTCTAAACCAACAAGACTTGAACCATTAATTTTACGCATAGGTAAATGATGCTAAACCTAAAATTTAAAACTTTTTAATTTTTTAGCTTAAAGTCTTCAATGCTTAAATAGAAAGCTAAACCTAACTATTTTGAGAAAGAGTTGAAGGTTGAGTACTGTCCTGAATGCGGTGGAGAAATGGTTTATGACTTAAACCTAAAGGTTTACACATGTAAAAGTTGCGGTTTAACTCTCCGCTACCATGAAATAGTTGAACTTAGGAGAAGAAACCTGCCAGAATTTGATAGTGATGAGAAAAGAAAACGTGAAAAAAGAGAATATTTGAAGTGGTGGCTTTCAAAAAAAGAAAAATAGAAACCGTACAGGATAACCCAAATCTGTTATGGCTGGTGTTAACCTATGGTTAGCTATGGAATTTTTATTATTGGAACAGCAGGATCAGGAAAATCTTTGCTTACAGCCTCTTTAGCTGAGTGGCTTTCAAAAAAAGGTGAAAATGTTATAGCTTTAAACCTAGACCCTGGAGTTGTTTGGCTACCTTACAATCCGGATGTTGATGTTAGAGACTATATTTCTATAAATGAGCTTATGGAGAGCTATGAGCTTGGACCTAACGGGGCTCTACTTTTAGCTTCAGACCTTATTGTAGATAAGATTTCAGAGTTAAACAGAGAGATTGAAGAGTTAAATCCAACCTATGTTCTTGTTGACACACCAGGTCAAATGGAGCTTTTTGCGTTTAGGGTTAGTGGGCCGCTTATAGCAAAAGAATTAGCTATGGAGCAAAAAATGGTTTTATATCTTTTTGATGCTCCTTTTTGTGCAAACCCGTTTAACTATGTTTCAAACATATTTCTTTCAGCAGCTGTTTTTCTCAGGTTTATGTTACCTCAACTAAATGTTTTAAATAAAGCAGACTTGGTTCCAGAAAAAACTGTTAAAGAAATTCTTGAGTGGTCAAGTACACCTAACGCGCTCAAGTCGGTTTTTGACCGTTATCCCGCCGGAGGAGACATGTATCTTTTAACTAAAGACCTTTTTAATGCTCTTACAAGACTAAGACTTGATTTTTCTCTTATAGCATGTTCAGCAAAAAATTATGGAAACTTTATTAATCTACATGCTTCAATTCAAAGAGTTTTAACTAGGGGTGAAGAGGAAACAGTCTAAAAAATCATGTTTTTTATTCCATATGAGTAGACAGCTTCTTTAAGTAAAAGTTTTGGGGATTTAAATGCTTGAGGTAGAAGTGAAGGTTCACGAAAACAGTTTATATAGCAGTCGTTACATTTTACGTTTTTTAAGAATTTTGGTTTATCTCTAAGTATGTTAAAAAGTTTTTCTCTTAGAAAGCATGGATAGACATCACCAAACCAGTCAATATAAACAACGTTTTCACCACCTTTACAGTAAAAGTTTGGTTTTTCACCATTCAAACCTAGAAGATCCTCAAGATATGTTCCTGCATTCATTATTTTGTAGCCTAACCTTTTCATCAAAAAAATCTTTTTAACACATTCCCTAAGTTTTTTGTTAAGTTTGTCCTCATAAAAGTCTCCGTAAAGTTTAAAGGTGTTTATTTCTGCTTGAGTTGGATAACAAAAACCGATTGGAACTTTAAGCTTAAAGTTTACATACTCAATAATTTTTTCAACACCATCTAGGACAAGGTATGGGTTAAGGTAGACTAACGCATAAATTTTTAAACCTATGTTTCTAGCGTAAAGAATAGCTTCTTCTTGCTTCTCCTTTATACCTTTAACACCACGGATTTTTTCACAAATTTTAGGGTCCCAGTGGTCTATGGATATGCTTAAAAGTTTTAAGCCAGCTTCTTTTAAGGCTTTTAACATGTCTTTTGGTAAGGTTCCGTTTGTTGTTAGAGATGTTGCAAGATTTAACTTGTCAGCAAACCTAACAATTTCAACTATGTTTGGGTGGAGAGAAGGTTCCCCACCGGTAAAATAAACAATAAAAAACTTGTTTTTGGCAAGCACTCTTAAAACCTTTTTTACATCTTCAAAAGACATGTAGTTTGGAGGATTTTTATGCATACCGCACATTACACATTTACAGTTACATTGGGTTGTTAAAGCAAAAACAGCAGTATTATGGCTGTTCTGAAAAACCTTTAAAATTAGGCTTTTTAAGCTAACCATGAAGAATCATCTATCAACCAAACTTTTATTTAAGCCTTAAAAGAATTTCATTAAGACAAAAATAAAAGTTTGTTGGAAAGAGTAAGCTAGGATAATGGTTACAATGAGTGAAGAGGAAAAACTAAGAAGCCAAATTTTAGCTTTAGAGGATGAGATTTTTAAGTTTAGGAAGGAAAAAGATTCTTTGTTTAGTGAAGTAGAAAAGCTGCTTGAGGAAAAACGTAAAATTCAACAACAAATTTTTGACTGTAGAAAAAAGATTGAGAGTTATAAAGCCCAAAGAGATAAAGTAAACCAGGAAATTAAAGAGTTAAAGGATAGTGTTAAAACTTTAAGAAACAGGATTTTTGAAAAAATTGAGAAGTGCAAGAAGTTAAGAAGCGAAATCGTTAGTCTTAGAAGACAGGTTTTAACAGGTAAAAATACAGCAAAAGAAATGTTTGAGAATTTAGAGTGGAAAATTCAAACCACATCCTTAACCCCTATTGAAGAAAAAGCCCTAGTGGATAAGGTTAAATTTTTAGAAAAAGAGCTTCAAATACATCAGCAAATTGAGGTTAAAGAGGAAGAGTTTAGAAAAGAAAGCGGAGAAATTGAATCATTAAAGAAGCAGGTGGACTCTTTAAAAGATAAAATTTCGGGTTTAGTTGAGGAAAGTCGTAAAGCACATGAAAAAATGGTTGAGTTCCTAAAAAGAAAAGGCGAGTTAAAAGAGAAAGCAGGTATTCTTCAGCAGAAGCTTTCTGAGTTAAAGACTGTGGATAGCGATTTACATAGAAAGATTGTTGAAGCTTCTGTTAAAAAAAGAAGGTTGGAGGAAAAGCTAAGAGAAATTGTGGAGGAAGCTAGAATTAGAAAAGCTATAGAAGTAAGCGAAAAAATTGTTGAGGATGCTGAAAAAAAGCTAGGTAAGGGTGATAAGCTTACTTTTGAAGAGTTTAGGCTTTTGATGAGTAGAAGAAAATTAGAGTTTAAATCTTAACTGGTTAACAAATGTTTTTTAAAGAATTTGCATAAAGAATCTAAAACTTTTTCCATGGTTTCTTCCCTCATATAAAAGTGGTCTGTTTCAAGAATTAAACAGTCTTTTGGTTCTTTAGCTTGACTATAAAGCCTTTTAAAGGTTTTATATGAGGCAATTTCATCAAACTCACCATGAATAAAAAGTTTTGGACATTCTATGTTTAAACATACTTCAAGCCCATCAACTTTTTCAAGAATAGACATAAAAACAACACTATCAACTTTTGTTTGGGCAGCCACGTTAGATGCAACCACAGCCCCAAAAGAGTAGCCAAATAAACCTAGGCTTTTAACAGTCTTCCTTACATAGTTAACAACATCTAAAATATCTTTAACTTCCCCTAAACCTCCACTATAATGTCCGTAATCTACGCATAAGGCGGTTATACCGTTTTTAGCAAGCTTTTCAGCTACTCTTACAAGCCTAAAATCGTTTCTTGAACCACCATAAAGTGGATGGGGTGGACATAAAACTACTTTTACCTTAGAATCCTCATCACCATAAAGAGTCCCATAAAGTCTTTCTCTAGAACAGTCAAAACTAACCAAAACTTTTTTAACCAATTTCTTTTTCACCTAAGATTCTTTTTGCTACCTCAGCAAAACCTTCACCATCTTCTTTGCTTGTTACATAGTCTGCAAGATTTTTGAGGTTTTTTGGAGCATTTGCCAAGGCAAATCTTAAACCTGCAACTTTAAACATTTCAAGGTCTGTTTCACTATCACCAACAACAGCCACTTCTTCAAGCTTAAAACCCATAAGCTGAGCAGCAACCTTTAACCCTTTACCCTTATCAATGTTTTTATCAACCAAATGATAAGCAAACCCACTATCCAAAAGTTTTAGGTTTGAAAATTCTTGGATAACTTCTAAAATCTCGTTTTTGTTCACAGTTCTTAGTATGGCTATGTCAACATACCTGTAGGGGTTTGTCCAGCTTTCTACAATCAACTCACCAAATTTTTCTTTAAGCTTTTTTAGAGCCTTTTTTGCTTCTGTATTGTCACCAAGAATTTTTAGTTTATCTTTATATTCAACAACAGCACCATCTTCAGCTATTAATGCTCCACTACAACCAAGATAACGTTGTAATGTTTTAAGGGTGCAAAGAGCATTACCTGAAACAAGAATAATAGGAAAACCTTTTTCTTCAAGAATTCTTAGATATTTAACTGCCTCTAATGAAATTTTATAATTTTTGTCTGTAAGGGTTCCATCAACATCCGTTGCTAAAACTTTAACCTTCAAAAAACCACCCAGTAACACTAAAGTTTAGCTAAAAATAAGCATTAATATGAATTTGGGTTTGGAAGGAAAAAAATGTCAAATGGCTGGTCAAGGATATACTCCTGGAAGTTGCTTGGTTAAAATGCCAGATGGAAATGTTAGGTTGGCATGCGAAGTAACCCTAAAAAAAGAGGGAGCCACATGGTTTAGGCTTATAGTTTCTGCTCATCTTTCAAGACCTGAAGACTACTTTAGTATCTACCAGAGTGGCTGTAACCATAGTTGTCTTAAATGTCATTCATGGGATTTCACTCAAAACTATAAAGGTTTCTGGGTTTCAACAGACGAGGTTGCTGAGATGGCTCAAAACTATGAGTCTATAGTTACAGTTTGGGAGCCACGTGAAAGAGCAACTATGTGGCATGCAACAGACTTATGTTATCATTGCGGTTCCTGTGTAACTAGAGGTGTTAAAAGTGAGTTTTGCCCAAGAAAACTTAACCCAAAACAGGTTATTTTAAGTCCTCAGGGTTGGGGTCCTGCAAGAAATATTGTTGCTTTTACTGGTGGAGACCTTACATGTCAACCAGAGTTTTATGCTCAAGCCGCAGAAAAAATCAAGTCTTTATGTTCAAAAATGTGGGTTTTAATTGAGACTAATGGTTATGGTTTAACCCCAAAAAACCTGGAAATTTTAGCTTCAAGTGGTGTTGACTCTTTTTGGTTGGATATTAAGGCTTATGATGAAAAAGTTTACCGTAAACTTTGTGGTGTATCCAACAAGTGGATTCTAAAAACCCCAGAATGGATTATTGACCATGGTTTTGTGCTTGAAGTTTTAACGCTTTACATACCAAACTGGGTTGAAAAGGATCAAATCCTAAAAATTGCAAAACTTATTTACGAAGTAAACCCAAACATCCCATTCACAATTCTAGCTTTTTTCCCAGCCTACAAACTAAAAAATAATAGAACACCAACCCTAACAGAAATGATTCAAACCTATCTAGCTGTAAAAAAGGATGTAGGCTTAAAAAACGTTAAACTTGGAAACTGCCACATATTTGCAAAAACAAAAAGAGAATGGAATTTCCTAGTTGGAGTTTTAGGTAGAGAAGCAATAGGCTAAAAAATGTGTAATGCACTGCAATGCAGTGTCATACACTCATATACACCTAGCCAAAAAACCTTTTAGCATAAGTAAAGGTTTCCACTATTTCTTCTTCTGAAGCTATACCAACAACCACAGCATCTACACAGCCTGTTTTGGCTACATACTCTAAAGCCTCCTTCGGTTTTAGATTTCCAGCAGCTAAAACCTTTTTAGCAATAATAAACTTCCCTCTTTCCCTTAACCCTTTTAGAATTTTGATTAATTCTTCTGGTTTTGAATCCATAAAAGTTCCAGTTATGTTTAGGGGAACCATAACAATATCGTAGTCTAAATTTAGTTTTTGAATTCTGTTTAGGGTTTTAAAAGGCTCATGAGTTGCAAAACCGGTAAGTCTGCCAGTTTTACGTATAAACCTAAAACAGTCTTCAACAATTTTTTGGTTTGGGTTATCTGTAATCTCAGCATGGACAAGTATCCCTACAACACCTATTTTTTCAAGTAACCTAACATTAAACTCAAAGTTCTTAGGTTCAACTGTACCAAGAATCGTTAAATCTAAGCCTTCCTCTAATGCTTTTCTAGTAGCTTCAATTAGAGGTTTATATGCTAAAAGGTTAAATCCTTTAACTCCAAACTCCCAAGACCTTCTAATGATTTTTAGGATGTTCTCTGGTTTTAGGTAAAAATGCTGGTAATAGATTAAAGATTTAAACCCAAACTGTCCTGCACCTATAAAAGGTGATGACCCCAAAAAAATTTTTGGAAGATTTTTCACTTCTTTTTTAGCCAACTTAACCTAAACTAATAGTAGACAGTAAACTCTAAATGCTTTCCTCAAACCAGAAAAATATTATTCAGTCAGGTTAGGTAATAAAGTCTTTAAGTGTAAAAAATGGCTAGCTTGGGAAGTAAACAATTACTCTTTTTTCTTTATGTTTCAATGTTTATGGTAACCTTTAGTGTTGGAATCTATAATCCGCTTATACCCTTGTATGCTAAGATTCTTGGAGCAACTTACACGGATTTAGGGATTATTGGAATGGTTTTTGCTTTTCCATATGCAGTTTTACCCGTTTTTGTTGGAAGTTTAACGGATAGGTTTGGAAGAAAACCCTTCTACATGGGTGGTGTTTTATTTTCAGCTATCACAACCATACTTTTTGTTTTTGCATCAAGAGTTGAGGATATTATTTTGATTAGAGTTTTTAATGGTATTGCCTACTCTTTTCTCTGGCCTGTTGCAGAACCTATAATAGCAGACATAACACCACCACATGAAAGAACAAAGGTTATGGGTAGATTTAGTTTCTCATGGGCTTTAGGTTTTCTACTCAGCCCTTTTTTTGGAGGAGTTATTGTTGAAAATTTTGGGTTTCACCCTCTTTTTATTACAGCAATGATTTTAGGTTTGGGAGCATCACTTATCGCTTTTTACGGTTTAATCTACAAACAAAACAACAAGTTTAAGAAAAAAGATGTTTTAAAGGAGAAAAAGTTTAACGTTAAAAATAATGGGATCGCTAACAGTTTTAACAGTCTTTTTTCTGTATACCTTGTTATCGTTGTTTACAGCATTGTCGTAGGCATAATTTTTTCTATATTCCCAGTTTATGCAAACAGTTTTGGTGTAACATCCTTCCAAATAGGAATGTTATTCACAATTTTTGGAATAACAAGAGTGATTGTTTTTTTAAACTCTGAAAATGTCTCAAAAATTTTTGGCGAAAAAAATTCTATAATTTTAGCTTTAATAATTCAAATAACCTCATTAACGTTAATGGCATCCGTTAGGAGTCTACTATCCTTTATGTTTTCAATGGCTTTACTTGGGTTAACTGTGGGTATTATCTCACCCATCACTCTTTCTCTAGCTTCAAAAATAGCTAGGAAAGGGAAAGTTGGAGCAACTTTAGGGTCTATGGAGTCTCTTTTTGGTTTGGGAATGACTGTTGGTCCTCTTATTGGGGGGATAGTAGCAGAAAATGTTAGTATAGAAACCCCATACATTGTTGCAGGATTGCTTTCCTTTCTTCCACTAACAATTCTAGTAAAAGAAAAAATTAGAAAAACCTAAGAAGGTTAAATGATAAACTTATAAGCAGACTTTATGAAGTGTTAAAGATGGCCAATGAATACTGTCAGATTTGCGGAAAATATGTTTATCCATTACCTTACATCTGTAAGTATTGTGGTGGTGTTTTTTGTGTTGAACATAGACTCCCAGAAAAACATAACTGCAAAAAACTTGCTGAAGCTATAGAAAAGTCAAAAACTATTAAAATTGAAGATTTAGTTGAGGAAATAGTAGAATTTGAAAAAGCTCAAAAAGAAAGGTCAAAAGGTCTTCTAAAAAGGTTTAGCGAAAAAATAAAGTTTAAGAAAGGTGGATAAATGTTCATAAAAAACTTTTTTGAAGTTTTATCCAAGATTAGACGTAGCGGAAAAGAAAGACTTGTATGTCCAAGATGTAGAAGCTCAAAAGTTTATCCTTCAAGTTGGATGAATGGTTGGTTAACTCCACCCCAATATGTCTGTGAAAAATGCGGTTATAAAGGCCCTATTCTTATGAAGCTTGAAGAAGAATAAATAACATTACTCAACAGTAACTATTAAGCTTCGGTTTTCAGCAAGCATAACAGCAATTTTTTTCCTAGCATTCTCAAGACAACGCCAAAGTGTCCCTCTTGAAACACCCATCCTACGTGCAGCTTCCTCTTGATTTAACCCCTCATAAAAAATAAGCCTATAAGCCTCAAACTCATCATAGGTCATATAGACAGGTGAGCCTTCCATTTTAGGAGCGCCATCAGGATTTAAAGGTATAAACTGAATTGTTTGAGGTTTTACATTTATAATTCTAGGTTTCATAGGTCTTCCAGGACCACGCCACCTACGACGCCAGGTCCACATAACCAGCACCACCAAAAACCTTACCCAATACCTATAATGCGAACCCTTAACTAAAAAACATGGATATCCTACAACTCTTTTAAGTTTAACTCAAACCAAGAAAATCAACAATTTTATACCAAACTTTCCTTATCTCGTTTGAAACATCAGATTCTGGGGCATATTCAACAACAGGTTTTCCGTTAACCAAAGATTCAATAACAACAGGATTAAACGGTATTTTTCCTACAACTTCAACACCAACTTCCCTACAAAAATTAACAATCTCCTCAGTCTTTTCTGGGTTTAAATCATACATGTTTACAAGAACAAATGTAGGAATTTTAAAAAAGTTTGTTAGACTTAAAATTCTTTGTAGGTCATGAAGACCTGAAATTGTTGGCTCCGTAACAACTAATGCAAGATTTACTTCACCAAGCGAAGCAATAACTGGGCAACCTATACCAGGAGGACCATCAACCAAAATTAGCTTCTTATTTTCTTTTAAAGCCAAGTTTTTAGCATTACCCTTAACTAAAGTTACAAGTTTACCTGAATTAGATTCAGCAATCTCAAGTTTTGCATGAGATAGAACACCATACTTTGTTTTTGAAACAAAAACATAGCCTGAAATCTTCTCTTCTAATGTTATTGCGTTAGTGGGGCATACGTAAGCACAAACACCGCAACCTTCACATAGGATGGAATCAACTTTAACATCTTTTATCGCATCAAACCTGCATGATTTTTCACAAAGCCCACACTTAATACATAAAGCCTCATTTATTACAGCTAGTTTTGAACCTGTAAACTTCTCTTTAAACTCTACTTTTTCAGGTTTTAGTAGTAAATGAAGATCGGGAGCGTCAACATCACAATCAGCAACCACAAGGTTTTTGCTTAAAGAAGCAAAAGACGCAACCAAGGTTGTTTTACCTGTTCCACCCTTACCACTTAAAACAACAACCTGTTTCATTTGCCTAAACACTCCTTCACAGTCTTAAAAAGATCTGAAAACCTTTTTCTCCATTCCACCATTTCTGTAGTAAAGGGTATCCCATGTGAGTAAAGTTCAGCTATTTTTCGACTATAGGGAATTTCAAGAAGAATAGGGATTTTTTCTTTTTCACAATAAGCATAAACTTCTTTGTTTCCTATTCCTGCTTTATTAACAACTACACCAAACTTAATCCCCATTTTTTTAACAGTTTCAACCATAAGTTTTAAGTCATATAAGCCAAAAGGTGTCGGCTCAGTTACAAGAATGCAAAAGTCACTTCCGTGAATTGAAGCGATAACAGGACACGAGGTCCCTGGAGGAGAATCTATTATCACATTTTTTTCTTGTATTATCTCTTTTTTTACCTCGTTTATTACGGGTACA
This sequence comes from uncultured Candidatus Bathyarchaeia archaeon, assembly GCA_964484995.1. Lineage (GTDB taxonomy): Archaea > Thermoproteota > Bathyarchaeia > Hecatellales > Hecatellaceae > EX4484-218. Next base: position 68,593 of record CAZAHF010000002.1, read on the forward strand.
GGTCTTGGTTCACCAACGTTTAACCTACCAGAAACAAAGGCTAAATTTTTGGAGTATCCTTTCTCAACAATCCCTATCTCCTTCTTTTCTTCTGTTATTGCTTTCCTTGGACAGACTAAAACACATCCACCACAATTATGGCAAAGCTCAGAAAAAACAATAATTTTTTTCGAAACCACAACGATAGCGTTATACTCACAGAACTCAGAACACTTTTTGCAGAAGTCACAAAGTTTTTCATCAACCTTTGGAGTTAAAACATAGACTGGTTTTGTTTCTTTAATTTCTGGTTTTATAAAAAGGTGGCTGTTAGGTTCTTCAACATCACAGTCTAATAGCTGAACATTATTCTCTATAGATAAAGCCAAATTAACAGCTACAAGTGTTTTCCCAGTTCCACCTTTCCCACTTGCAACAGAAATAATCATTGCTACGTAACCTTTTGTTTAAAGAAAAAATAAAGTTTCCTAATTTTAGCTTATCCATGTTTATGCATTTTACATGCAGTTTCATCTGTTGCTTGTTGTAGTTTTCCAGATTGCCATGCTTGAATAGCCTCTCTTACAGTTCCATAAGCACCAACATAAACTTCTATTCCAAACTGTTCAAACATACGGATTGCTCTCGGACCAAGACCTGAACAAACCATCACATCCACATTGTGATTTCTCATTATTTCTGGTGGAAGACCACTACCACCCATATGTTCACTTGTATTTGGAATAACTTCCACTTTACCTGTTGCTAAATCCACAATTGTAAAGGTTGGTGCCCTACCAAAATGTTCACAAACATAGTCATCCAGTCCATCCCAACCTAAAGTTGGAACACAAACCCTTAAACTACCAACCCTTCTATCCACACTTCGGTTATGTATTAGCTCTAAAAGCTTCTTTCTCTTAATCTTTTCAAGCTCCTCATCCTCAGCCATCCTAACCACCAAACACAAAAATTTCTAGATAAAAAAGTGTTTTGAAGGAAATATTTAACTTTAAGCCTAGAGTAGTCTATTTAAATTTTAAATCATTTTTTAAGTTCCTCAAGCCTCTTTCTTATATCTTCAAGTTCCTTTTCAAGTATTTTCGCCTGGTCTTCCAGCATCGTTACTTCATCTTCTCTTGTTAATGTTGGAAAACCAAAACCCCACGATGTTATCGGACCATAAATTCCTGTCCACCACCATCTTGGCAGCCATGGGAACCATCTACAACGCCACCACCATGTCCATGGAAGCCAGCCATAGTAACTCCAATAGTAGGGGGAATATCCGTAGCCTCCAAAGATGTATGGGAAAATAAACCAGCCCCAAGGACCCAAGCCGAATGGCACGTCTTCACCCTCCAGGTTTTTGTTCTGAAATAATTATGTGCATTTGCATAAAATATATTTTTCGCAAACACAAAAAATATACCCAGACAACATAGGACGTTAGGGAAGAGTCAATAATGAAAACATGGTCAACCATATACGGACCAGTCTACTCATGGCGACTAGGGGTTTCCTTAGGAATAGACCCCCTAAAACCACCAAAAACATGCACCTTCGACTGTATCTACTGCCAACTAGGTAAAACCATTAAAAAGGTTTCAAAACCAGAAGACAGCCCCTCTTATGTTTCTGTGGAAAAAATTGTTAAAGACCTAAAGGAAACTTTGAAAAGAGTGGACATAGGGAATATAGACTACCTAACCTTTTCAGGAGCAGGAGAGCCTACTTTAAACCCAAACCTAGCTAAAATAGTAAGGGAAATAAGGAGATTGGTTAATGATAAACCAATAGCAATCCTAACAAACTCATCACTTCTAGACAGGGAGACTGTTAGAGAAAATCTTAGAAAAATTGATTTAGTTATCGCAAAATTAGATGCCCCCAACCAAAAACTCCTTAAAAGAATAAATAGACCTTCAAAAGGGATAACATTAGATTCTATAATCGAAGGGTTAAAAAAGTTTAGAAAGGAGACTAATGCTAAACTAGCAATTCAAACAATGTTTATTAAGTCAACAGCGAAAAACAGGAGTTTTAACACTGAAAAGAATGTTGTTGAAGGTTTAGTTAAGATAATAGAGAAAATCAGCCCAGATGAAGTTCAAATAAACATACCAACAAGACCACCATCAGAAAGTCATATAATCCCACCTAAAACCCAAGAGATGGAAAAAATTCTAAGAATATTTAGGGTTAAACTTAGCGGGATAAAGATTGTTTCAAGGATAGATAAAATTAAAGAAAAAAAGTTAACAAAAAAAGAGATTTCAAGTGATTTAGAGGAAAGAATAATAGAAACCTTAAAACGTAGACCATGTAGTCTTCAAGACCTAACTAAAGTATTTGGAATGCCAAGAAAAGTTTTAGATTTTCATCTTACCAAGTTAGTAAGCATAGGTAAGGTTTCGGTTTTGAAGTATCGTGGTTTAACCTATTATAGGTTAAGCCTAAGTTAATTTAGCACTCTTTATTGCTTCAACAACCTTGATACCTGGCTCAACCTTAATTTTTTTAATTTTGTATTGCTCAAGAAGAGTTGTTGCTCCTGGTCCTATTTCACCAGCCACAACAACATCAACCTTAGAGTCTGCAAGCATTTTAACAACAACAGGTCCAACTCCAGATTTATAGCTTAAAGCAGAATTCTTAAGGATCCTTACATTTTTTATTTTTTTACCCTCTAAATCAACTATCGTAAATGTGTTTGCCCTCCCAAAAACTCTTGAAACAGTATCATCTAAACCTTTTTCTCCTTCTGTTGGAAATGCAATCCTAACTTTTTTAACCTTCAAGAATTCACCTCTATAAACAAAAACCGCTGAGAAAATTCAAATCCAAAAAAATGTTTACCTAGGTTTTTGGTGTTTTCTTCTTTTCCTCAAGAAGCTTTTTTAACTCCTCAATTCTTGCTTCTACACCCTTAACTTCCTCGTCTAACTGTTTTTTGTACTCCTCAAGAGAA
>CAZAHF010000003.1:0-4299 GCA_964484995.1 uncultured Candidatus Bathyarchaeia archaeon
GCTGAGAGGATAAACCATAAACCAAAAAACATTAGGATTAATGCGCAAATGTTAAACAACCATTTTCTTGTTTTTTCACCTAAAATTTTTCTTGATTTAAAAATTCCTATGGAGAGTGATGTATACCAACTAAAATCACATAGCCAATGAGCAAACATAAAGGTAACAAAACCTATCAAACCAAAAATTGTTGTATTTACTATAAGAGCAAAACCTATTGTTGCCCACCAAAGAAAGAAGTAGGGATTTGCTGCTGTTGTTAAAATACCTGCAACCAAAGAATTATGGTGAATACTCTTTCCTCCACCAAAATTTTTACTAGTTTTAACCTTTAACATCCCAATAGCCATGTAAATCAACATAACTCCTCCAACTAGGCTAACTAAAAATCTTAAAAAACCAGAAGCAAAAAAACCAGCAAAACCAAGATAAATAAGAATCATCAAAGGAAACTCAACAACACCATGTCCTAAAGCAATAAAAGAACCAGCCTTTATGTCATCGTAGCTTTTTGCAACTGTAACAGCAAAAACAGGACCGGGCATCATAACACCAGTTAAAGAAATTAAAACTGCTGAAAGCATAAACAGACTAAAATCTGTAATGATTTTTCTTTCACCTCAAACCTACACGATAACCTAAATCAGTTTTTGTTTATGTGGTTATATTTTTAAGTTTAACAGTTTTATTTGAGTCTTGCCAAAGTTATCTTGTGAATCAAGAATGGTTAAACCAGGCTACATTAAATCTTTTCTTCTTGTTAAAGTAAAAACCGGGAAGGAGGAGGAAGCTTTTAAACAGCTTTTTCAAATCCCGGAGGTTCATGAGGTTCATTTTGTTCCTGGAGATTTTGACCTTTTATGTGTTCTTGAAACAAAGGAGTCCCTGGTTTACCCTTGGAAAAAGGTTACAGATTTAGTTATTGGAAAAATAAGAAAAATGGATGTTTTAATAGATACAAAAACAATAATTCCGTTTTCATCAAAAATAAAGGAGGAAAGCTTATTTTCCGACGAAAAAATAGTTAAAGCATTTGTTTTTGTTGAGGTTGAACCTGGAAAAGAGAAGAGCATAATGAAAAAGATTTTTGACCTTAAAGAGGTTCGTGAGGTTCATTTTGTTCCTGGAAAAGCTGATATTCTAACCATTTTAGAGGTGGAAAAGGGTATTGTAACACCTCACCCTGAAAAAATTCTTGAAATAGTATTAGATGGTATTAGAGGAATTCGTGGAGTTAAAGACACAGAAACACTTATCCCTGACAGGTCTGAGATTAAAGCGGAAGCTTAAATTTTATCCCTCATAAACTGTCTCAGAAAACTTGTGAGCCCTTATTCTTTCAGGCTCTTCAATAAGCTTTTCTAGGTTATCCTTTAGCTTACTAAAGACTTCCTCCAAGGTTTCTGTAACCTTCCTTTTTCTACCTATAGGACTACAGAATGAGACAACCTCTCTATAAAGGAAGGGGTGGGATATCCCTATCTCCTTAACTCTTTCAACTGCTTGTCTTGTGGCTTCATCTGTTTCTAGAACAATTTGAGCCTTCTTTTCCCTCTCTTTTACAGCTTCTACTAGAGGAAGGCTTAAGAATCTGTCAAGTCTTCTAAGCAAAGACTCATAAGCTGAGCCGAAAAGCTTCTGGTTTTTCTCATAAGCTATTCCAAGAGTTACATAGTATGGAAACTCTATAGAGTCAAGAATTCGTGGGTCATCTTCACTCATAGTTTTTTCTTCTTCAAGATACATTCGGTAAACATTTAAGGCAACATAGGCTTTTTCTCTAAGAGACATTTGTTTTTCTATGTTTAACTCCATTAGGTCATGAGCATATTTTTCAGGGACAACTATACATGGAAGTTCTTTTATTCCAACCTCTTTTGCTGCAAGAAGCCTATGCTGCCCATCAATTATTGTAAAGGATTCTTCACTTTCACCTCTAATCACAACAACCGGTGTGGTAAAACCTATTTTACGCATTGATTCTGCAAGTCTTCTTATGTGAAATTGAGATGGTTTTCTTTGAATCTCAATAACCTTTAAGTTTTCAATAGGAACTACAACAACTTCCTGGGTATATCCTAATAACGGCTCTCTAATTTCACCAATCTTCTTCATGAGATGTTCAAGATAGATTAAGATATTTTAACTTTAAAACAGATTCATGTAAAAATTGGATTTGAGGAGAAAAATTTTTGGTTAAACTTAAGTTTAAAATTGTTAAGCTAAGCCAAACCTATAAGGATATCCTCATGCTTTGGCAAAAAATTGTTAAAGACGGGTTTAAGCCAGACCTGATTGTTGCTATCCTGAGGGGAGGATATTTTCCAGCAAAAATCTTAAGTGAACTTTTTGGTGGTATAAACCTAAAAACAGTTGAAATAAGTTTTTATAAAAACTTGGAAAGGGAAAATAAGCCAAAAATAATTCAGCCTATTTATGGCTCTTTAAAAGGAAAAAATGTTTTACTTGTTGATGATGTTGTTGATTCTGGAGAAACCCTTAGACTAGCATACAAACATCTTCTTAAAAAAGAAGTTTTCACAGTAAAAACTGCAACAATCCATAAGAAGGTTTGGAGTAGAATAAATCCAGACTACTATGTTCATGAGATTGATTGGTGGGTTGTTTATCCATGGGAGCTTATCGAATTTTCCATGGTTATAGGCAGAAAACTAAAAAAGGAAGGTAAAAATCTTAGAGAAACATCTGTCTTTTTGCTTAAAAAAGGCTTAAACTTAGATGGTAAAGTTGTTAAAAAAGTTTTAAAAGAAATAGTCTTCTAGTCTTTTAAAAGCTTAATTAGTAAAGGCATTAACTCTGAACCGTTTATTATTCCAAGCTTACCCTTCCTACAAGCTTTTTCACTAAAAACATCAACTTCGTCAGCTAAAACCCCTCCACCAGAAATCAGTAGAGGGACAGGGTCATCTGTATGCGCTTTAATAACACATGGAGTTGCATGGTCCGCTGTAACCACAATCAAGGTTTCTTCTAGGTTAAGTTTTGCTAATAGCTTACCAAAATAAAACTCGTCTATTAACTCAACAATCCTCATTTTTTCCTTAGCCCTACCGTCATGTCCAGGCTCATCAGGACCTTTAATATGAATGTAGACTCCGTCAAGGCTTTCTAATGCTTCCAATGTTTTTTCAGCTCTTAAACTATAGTCTGCTTTAAGGTCTCCTGTTGATTGAGGGAGCGGCACCTCCTCCATACCACAAAGAAGAGCTATTCCTCTCTCAACAGGCATATCAGCCATACAACCAAACTTAACCTTATAAAGCTCCTGAAAACTAGGAAATTTTGGTACCGTGTCACCCGCATCTCTAGCTAGTATAAAATTGGCAGGAAGTTTTCCCTCTTTAACCCTTCTAAGGTTTAACTCATGGTTTTTAAGCACCTTATAACTCTTTTCTATAAACTCATTCACTAGTTCAGCAGCAACCCTAGCTTCTTCACTATCATCTAGAGGAAAACATTTTTCGATTTTTGTTTGCGGCTGACTTTTTGCAACACCAAATCCTTCTAACGTTTTTGAATATGCCGGATCTACATTTGTTATTTTACCTGAAAGTTTTCCTTCAAGCCGTCTAATAACCAAAACAGCTCTATGAGCTACCGTATTTTTAAAGATAAACTCTGATGGTTTATAGGCTAATTTAACCTCCCTATTTATGGCCTCTGCAAGTTTACCCGCCTCTTCTGTCGTTAGGTTTCTTCCAACTCTTCTATCAACAATAAACTTGCCTGACTCATCTACAGTTGCAAAATTACATCTAAGAGCAAGCTCTCCATCTTTAAAGTCTAAACCTGCTCCAACAGCTTCAATAACACCTCTAGCTGGATGATACTTAAACGGATCATATCCAAGTATGGATATAACAGCAACATCGGATTCAGGCGCTACTCCTTTCCTAACCGGATACATTAAACCAGTTTTTCCTTTTCTAGCTAAAGAATCCATGTTAGGGGTTTTTGCAGCTTCAAGAGGAGTTTTACCGTTTAATTCTGGTGTTGGAAGATCACCAAGACCATCTAAAACAACATAGAGAAGTTTCCTCATGATCCAACCTAAAAATTTTAAGGTTAATTCTCTTCTTTAACATTTTCCATTATAGGCAAAGTCTAGTTTTCACTTGTAAGAGTTTTATTCTTCTTTCCAGCAAACATCAAAAGTATATGTTTTCCCTGGTTTTGGAATAATCACCTCAGTTTTTGGACATTTTTCTTTTAACATCCTTTGAAACTTCTCCAGGTCTGCTTCTGCCTTCTGTTTTTCAACCTCTTTATCAAAACTAT
>CAZAHF010000003.1:4399-46913 GCA_964484995.1 uncultured Candidatus Bathyarchaeia archaeon
AACTTCTCCAGGTCTGCTTCTGCCTTCTGTTTTTCAACCTCTTTATCAAAACTATGAGGTATCACTATCCTAGGTTTTACCCACTCTAAAATTTTTACACTTCTCTCTTCAAGTCTTGAAAAAACAGCAATCAAAACTATTTGAGGCTTAAATTTTTCACTGTAGGTTTTAAGCTCCTCTATAGGTATAGTTTCACCTATATTCCAAATTCTTAAACCAGTTTCAGTTTGGATAATGTATCCTTGAAGAGGGCCAACAGGAACTTTAAACCCGAAATCTAAAACATCTGGAGGTAAAACCTTCTGGAAAAGTCTTATTACCTCCTCCCTACTTTTTGGTTGGATTGTAAAATCATCTAAAAACCATCGGATAACATCAACGGTAGGTGTATGTTCTCCTTTTGTTGCTGTTATACTTAAGTTTCCAACTTTAACAGTTTCATCATAATCAATTGGGATTAATCTCTCCCTTGGAATGTTTAATGTTTTCTCAACAAAGTCACAAAGCACTTTTGACGCAACAAGCTTTACATTTATTCTTTTCAAGATTTTTAGTGCATCCTCAAAGTGGTCAAAATGTCCATGGGTAATAAGTAGAAGGTCTGCATGCCTAATATCTTCTGATAGAATGGGTGGGGGGTTAAAAGAAACTCTACGGTCTAAATATGGATCCATATAAATTTTTATGTTTTCTTCTGTTGTTATTTCAAGACTGGAAACACCAAGCCACCTAATTTTTAAACTCAAAGTTCTTCTACCCTAAATATTTTAAACTTTCCTTAAAAAAAATAAAAATTTATTACTGGCTGAAACAAAAATTATACAACGAAAAATAATAACTTACCGGGCTCATAGAAGACATGAGCTTCTTCTCTTCTAAACTGGGGTTCGGTAAAAGTTGACTGAACCTAAAAAATGTTCTCCTAAGTGTGAGTTTTTTAGATGCGGCCAAAAAGCTCTTCAATTTAGGTCTGGTAAGGCCTATTGTAGGTTTGCTGATGACCTATGTGAAGGATACACATGTAAATATGCTTTTTGTGTGAGGAATCGACTTTTACCTGATGGTGTATGTGGTTTAACTGTTAAGAGAACAACAACCAGTCTTGAGGTTCCACCTGAAGAAGTTGTTAAGGGTATTAAGGTTAAAGGTAAACTTCAAAAGAAGCTTGGAGAAAAGGAAATTTTTTAACCATAAAACAAATAGTGGTTTAGGAGAAAAATTTGCAACAGTTTCATCTTCTTATAACAAGTTCCCGTAGACCAACCAGATCCATGAGAACTTTAATGAGGGATCTTCATACAGTTATACCAAAATCTCATAGAATAAATCGTGGTAAGATGAGTATGGAAGATTTAGCTGAAACAGCATCCAGTCTTAACGCCAAATATGTTTTAATTGTTAACAGATGGAAGGGTGGACCTGGAAAAATAGAGTTTTATAGGGTTTTAGATGGAGAGTTGCAGCTTATTTCTCCTTTGCTTTACGTTAGAGGTATAAGGCTTCAAAGAGAGTACAAGATTTTTTGGAGAAAACTTAGAATTAGATGTAGAAGCTTAGCTATAATAAAACCAGTAAAAGAAAAGCTTCAAAAGTTAGCTGAAACTTTATCAACCGTTTTTAACTCCCCTATAGTTTCTGAGGATGAAAAAGACGAGTTTCAGGTTTATGTTAAACTTTTTGAAGGATTAGATTATGAGGCAAAAATAACGTTTTTTTCAACTATCCATAATATGGAAATAGGGCCTACACTTTATCTTAAAAAGGTTGTAGAGTTTTGAGAGAAAAATTTCCTGTGAGAGCAACAGTAAGCATTAGCGTAGACTCTACAAAAAAAGCAGAAAAAATAGTTAAGGTTTTAACTGTTGAATCTAGGTCTACCCCAACCTTAAAGTTTAAGGTTTTGGTTAAAAAGGAAAAAGGAAGAGTGGTGTTAGCTTTTAAGGCTTCTGACCTAACGGCTTTAAGAGCTTCAATAAACTCTTTTTGCCGCTGGGTTGGTATGTTAAACAAGGTTCTTAATATTTTAAGATCCTAAAAATTGTGTTAGACTTGTTGAGCTTGGGTTGTTTCTCCTTTTAAAAGCCATCTACTCATAAAACCTAAACCAACAAACAAAAATGCGAGAAAAATTGAGATGGTAAAAAGGTTTTGGCGGGTGAACTCTATAAGCCTAACAGGGTTTAAAAGAAGATATGAAACCATAACCGCTATGAGAACTGCTAAACCTACTGCTACTAGTAAGGCAACTTTAAGTTTTCTTTCTAAAACCAAACCTTTAAACCCTTTAAAATCTAATGTTTTCTTTTAAGTAGAAGATAAAAACTTTAATTAGAATGTTTATGTTCTCATTAGTTTGAGTCTACCTACCATAATATTAAGAGTTAGGGTTGTGGTGTTAAAAACTTGGGCGAGGAAACAGAAATACCTCCAAATCTTCAGGAAGAGCTTGCAAAACTTCAACAACTTCAACAAACTCTACAAATTATAGTCTCTCAAAAACAGCAGGTTGAAATGGAGCTAACAGACACCGATAGAGCCTTAGAAGAGTTAAAGAAGATGGGTGATGATGCTGTTATCTATAAGACTGTGGGTATGCTTCTTGTTAAAAAAGATAAAGAGTCTGTAACAAAAGACCTAACAGAAAGAAGAGAGCTTCTTAGTGTTAGAGCCTCTGTTCTTGGTAAACAAGAAGAAAGAACAAGAGAAAGGTTAAGAGAGCTTCAGCAACAAATCCAAGCTAGGCTAAGACAACAACAACCAACCTAAACTTCCTGCCCTTTAATTTTTAGTTTCCTGTCAGTAGGAAAGAGAAATGCTTGTTAAACTAAAAAACTTTCTCAAAAAAACCCATGCAAAATATGGAATAATTTTTTGCCATCATAACGCAGATCCAGATGCACTCTATTCTGCTAACGTTCTCCTAAAACTTTTAAGAAAAATTAGGCCAAAACTTAAATGTGAAATTTTTCCTGTTCAAGGTCCAAGTAAACTTTCAAAACTTTTAATGAGAAAGGTTCCTGTTAAGATGGTAGAGAAGCCAAAGCTTTGGAAGGCTGACTTTTTTGTTTTGGTTGATACAAGCACAATAAAACAGCTTGATGAATGGGGTTTAAAAATTAAAAAGTCTCGTAAGCCCATTCTTGTTATAGATCACCATGCAATTCATCCTAAAACAAGAAAAATTGCTTCACTAATGATTGTTGATGTTAATGCACGTTCAACATGTGAAATTGTTTATAGAATTTGTCGTGAAGCAAAGTTTAGACTAACTAAAAAAGATGCTTTAGGTTTACTGTTTGGAATAATTTTTGAAACAAAAAATTTTCGTTATGCTTCAGCTAAAACCCTAAGACTCTCAGCTGAACTTTTAGAATATGGGTTAACTATTGAAGAAGCCTTAAAATCTATGGTTAAACCTGTGGAAAAACCTGAAAAAATAGCAAAACTTAAAGCTGCAAGCAGGCTTCAACTTTATAGGTTTAACGATTGGCTTATAGTTTTAACTCATGTTAGTTCTTATCAAGCTTCAGTCGCTAGAGCTCTTCTTGCTTTGGGTGGTGATGTGGCTGTTGTTGCTGGTGGAAAGAAAGGTGAGTTTAAAGTTAGTTTAAGAGCTACTCAAGAATTTTATGATAAAACAAAAATTCATCTGGGTAAGGATGTTGCTTTTGTTTTGGGTGAAAAATTTGGTGGTATGGGTGGCGGACATGCTACCTCGGCTGGAGTTAATGGTTATGGTAATTTTGAGGATGTTTTAAGGGAGACTTTAAAAGTTTTAAGGGAAAAAATTATGGTTAAACCTGGTTTAAGATAGCTAGTAATACGGATGCAATACCTAAATTTTTAGGTTAGATATCCTAAATCAAATTTAGGTTTATAGAGGTAGAATAGTAGGGTGAGGTTGAAAGTTTAGTTGCAATATCTTCAAAAAGCTGTTGATGAGATAATTACTGCCCTTTCAAAGTGTTTAAAACATGTTGATATGAGGCAGGTTGAAAAGTTTATAGATATACTGTTAGACGCTAAAGAAAAAAATAAGAAAATTCTTGTTATGGGTGCTGGAAGAAGCGGTTTGGTTGGAAGAGCTTTTGCTATGAGACTAATGCACTTAAACTTTAATGTTCATGTTATAGGGGAAACGATAACTCCCGCATTAGAAAAAGATGATATTCTTGTTGCAATTTCAGGTTCAGGTTCAACAACCACAGTTGTGGCTGCTGCAAAAATAGCTAAAAAGGTTGGAGCAAAAATTTTAGCTATAACCTCCTATCCAAACTCACCTCTAGGAAGACTTTCAGACCATAAAATAGTAATTCTTGGTCGAACAAAAATAACAGGTAAAAAAGACTATTTTTCACGTCAAATTTTGGGTGTTCATGAGCCTCTTGCACCGTTAGGCACAATTTTTGAAGCCTCTACAAGTATTTTTCTTGATGCTTTAATAGTTGAGCTTATGCATAGGCTTGGAAAAACAGAAGCAGACCTAAAAAAAAGACATGCAACCATAGAGTAGCCTCCTATAAAAACAATAACTTTTTTAAGTTGCTAGGTATCTGCTTTTCTGTTAGTTAGAACATGTTAAAGGGAATGAGTGTATGCCAAAACTTAAAACAACAGCTGAAATCTTAAAGATAGTCCATAACCTAGACCAGGTTAGAAATGCAGGTATTATAGCTCATGTTGACCATGGAAAAACAACCCTAACAGACTCTTTACTTTCAGCTGCAGGTTTGCTTTCACCTTCAGTTGCAGGTACAGCTTTAGCTCTGGACTATCTGGAGGAAGAGCAAAAAAGACAGATGACAATTAAGGCTGCAAACATAAGCCTCTACTACGAAATTGACGGGAAACCTTACGTTATAAACCTTATAGATACACCTGGACATGTTGACTTCTCAGGTAGGGTTACAAGGTCTTTAAGAGCTATTGATGGTTGTGTGGTTGTTGTTGATGCTGTAGAAGAGGTTATGGTTCAGACAGAAACTGTTACAAGACAAGCCTTAGAAGAAAGAGTTAGACCTGTTTTATACATAAATAAGATAGATAGGTTAATCAAAGAGCTTAGACTTACCCCAAACCAGGTTCAAGAAAAACTTTTAAGAATAATCCGTGAATTCAACAATCTTATTGAGCTTTATGCTGAACCAGAATTTCGAGATAAATGGAAGGTAAGCCCTGCAACTGGAACTGTAGCTTTTGGTTCAGCAAAAGACCGATGGGGGCTTACAATTCAGTCTGCTCAAGAAAAGGGAATAAAGTTTTCAGATATAGTTTCAGCTTACCAAGAGGGAAGAGTACAAGATCTTGTTAAAATCGCACCGTTACATGAGCCTATTCTAGATATGATTATTAGACATATACCATCTCCACCTATAGCTCAAAAGTATAGGATACCCAAAATTTGGCGTGGAGATCTTTCAAGTGAAGTAGGTAAAGCCATGTTAAACTGCGATCCAGACGGGCCTCTTGTTATGTGTATCACAAATGTTGTTGTGGATCCTCAGGCTGGTGTTGTTGCTACCGGCCGACTTTTCTCAGGAACCGTAAAAGCGGGAGATATTGTTAGGCTTATAGGTGCTAGAGATGATTGCAGAATCCAGGAAGTATGTATTTATATGGGTCAGTTTAGAGAAGTTGTTGGTTCACTTCCAGCAGGTAATATCCCCGCTTTGCTTGGCTTAGATAAGGCTAGAGCAGGTGAAACGATTTCCTCTTTAAGAGATACGATACCGTTTGAACAGCTTCAGTATGTTAGTGAACCTGTCGTAACAATTGCTATTGAACCTAAACATAGTAAGGACCTGCCCAAACTTATCGACTTTTTAAGAAAGCTTTCACTTGAAGACCCAAACCTTGTGGTAAAAATAAACGAGGAAACAGGTGAATATCTGATTTCAGGTATGGGACAGCTTCACTTAGAAATAGCAACAACATGGATTCAGAAAGCTGGACTAGAAATTGTAACCTCTAAACCGATAGTTCTTTATAGGGAAACTGTACGAAAAGAAGGCCAGGTTTTTGAGGGTAAATCCCCAAACAAACATAACAGAATCTACATGAAAGTTGAGCCTTTAGAACCTGAAATTATTGAACTTATAAAGAAGGGGGAACTCTCCGACTATACACCACGTCATCAAGTTGCAAAAATTTTAAGAGAACATGGTTGGGAGACTGATGAGGCTAGAGGTGTATGGAGAATAGATGAGCATTGTAACATACTTACAGATGTAACCAAGGGAATTCAAAGACTGGACGTGGTTAAAGACTCTATTATCTCAGCTTTTAACTGGAGTATTGAAGAGGGCCCATTAGCCTATGAAACCATTAGAGGTGTGAAGGTAAAACTTGTTGACGCACAAATCCATGAAGACCCTGTACACACAGGACCAGCCCAAATAATGCCTGCAACACGTAGATCGCTTTATGCTAGTTTTCTTTCAGCAAACCCAACTTTACTTGAACCTATTCTAAAGGTTACTGTAAAAGTTCCACCTGAACAAGTTGGAAATGTTACAAAAATAATAGTTGGTAAGCGTGGTAAGGTAGTTTCTCTTGAACAAAAAGAACATATTATGCATATAATAGGCGAGATTCCTACAGCAGAAACATTTGACCTTTCAGAGCTTATGAGAAGTGCAACTGCTGGAAAAGCATTTTGGGGAACAGAATTCTTAAAATGGGAGTTTGTACCAGCCTCTATGGTAAACCAGCTGATTAGAGAAATTAGAAAACGTAAAGGTTTATCACCAGAACCGCCAACCGTAGAGGACTTCATAGAATAAACCTAAAAATTCTCTTATTCTTCTGCTTTTTTGGCTAAACAAAAAACTTTAAGCCTAAAATACACCATAATACTTTTCTAGTGTTAGCCTAAGAAAAATTTTCCCACAGTTTAGGAGGTGTTCTAATGAGTGAGTATGTTTATGATCCAAGAAGAGTTCATGGTCAAGATGGTGTTGACTGGCAAGAGAGAGTTAACTTTGAACGTCTTAGAAAAGAGAGATTAGAAAGAGCAAGAAGTATGATGAAAAAACATGGGCTTGGAGCTTTAATCTGCTTTAACGGTGAAAATATTAGATATATTACTAGTACATGGCAGGGAAATTGGAAGGCAAACATTTTTGTTAGGTATTGTGTTCTTCCAGAAAACGGTGAACCAGTACTTTTTGAAACAGTAGGAGCAGATATGGAGTGTGCAATTATAGATGCACCTTGGCTTAAAGGAAGAATAAAACCAGCAATAACATGGGTTTGGTCAGGCCCTGCTCAACCAGTCTTAGTTAAAAAGATGGCTGAAAGCATAAAAAATGTTCTTAAGGAAAATGGTGTTGCTCAAGAAAAGGTAGGTTTAGATGTGTTTGACTGGGTTTCACGTCAAGCTTTAGTTGATGCTGGGTTAAACATTGTTAACGGTTGGCCATGTATGATTGAAGCAAGACAGATAAAAACAAGAGACGAGTTAGAGCTTTTAAAACAGTCAGCAACCATAGCTGGATGTGCTTTTGCAAAAATTCGTGATGAATGGTTAAAGCCAGGAGTAAGAGAATGTGATATTGTAGCTAATTATACTAAGTTTCTTTTAGAAAATGGTTTTGAGTATGTTCCAGCTTTAATTTGTGCTTCTGGAAGAAACACAAATCCTTATCGTCGTTGGAGTACTGATAAAATAATTCAGGATGGAGATCTTGTAATCATAGATATTGCAGGTGCGGGTCCATGTGGATACTTCTGTGATTTTGTCCGAACCTTTAAATGCGGCAAAAGTAAACCAACAGAAGAAGAAAAAGAAGTATATAGAAAATGTTGGGAACCTTTAAAAGCAGCTATAGAAGCCTTTAAACCTGGAGCAACAACAAAAGATGTTGCTGAAAAGTTTCCAGAGTATGATGATGATAAATATGGTACATGTAGTCTTTTCCAGTTTGGACATAGCATAGGTCTAAGCCTCTATGAGGGTATGTGGATATCTAGAGGGTACTCCCTAGAATATCCTGAGGAAATAAAGCAGAATATGTGTTTCTCTGTTGAAACCTATGTTGGCGGACCAAAATATAAGCAGGGAGTAAGAATAGAACAAAGCATATTTGTTACAGATACCGGATGCGAAATTTATACAACATTTCCGTTAGAAGAAGAATTTTTAGAGTAAAATCCTCCTCCTCTTTTTCCTTTTTTTGAAAACAAAAAGCTAGTTTAATCCATATGCTAATATTCTTTTAGGGTTGAATGGTTAGGATGGAGACTGTTAAAGTTTTTGTTGATTTTAGAGAGAAAGATTCTGGTGTTCCATCTTTACTTTCAAAGTTAAGTGTTAATGTTGTCTACAAAAATTTGACTGTTGGAGACTATATTTTACCTAACAATTTAGCTGTTGAAAGGAAGAGTGTTGAAGATTTTCTTTCTTCCATGCTTTCAGGTAGACTTTTTGATCAGGCTTATAGGTTAGCTGAAGCTTACCCGATACCAATTTTTGTGGTTGAAGGAAATCTTCAAGATATACTAGAAACATTCTCTAAACCTAAGGCAGTTTGGGGGGCTTTAGCTTCTCTTTCAATCCGTTATAGTATACACCTGTTTTTTACATCGAATATTCAACAAACAGCTGAACTTTTAAGTGTTTTAGCCCACCAATCTTTAAAACAAAAGCCTGTTGAACCTATTATTAGAGAAAGAAGAAAAATTAGGAGTTTAGGTGAGTTTCAGCTTTATGTTGTTTCCTCCTTACCGGGGGTTGGATTAAAGCTTGCAGACCGTATGCTTAAAAAGTTTAAGACTGTTAGAGGAGTTTTCCAAGCTTCAAAAAGAGAGTTGATTCTTGTTGAGGGTTTAGCTAAAAGTAAAATAGATAAGATATGTGAACTTCTTGATACACCCTATAAGCCTCCTGAAACAAGTTTAACCTACCAAAAACTTTTAGAAGAAACCTAAAATGACTGTTAAAAAACTTTCAAGATTTAACTCTCCTAAATGGGGTTTTTGCACCTGCCCCCCAAAATATAACATAAACCCTTACCTTGGAAGATGTGGACATGGTTGTGTTTACTGTTACGCTGTAAAGTTTCCGTCTTTTGTTGGCCCTGTTAAGCCAAGGTTAAATCTTGCTAAAGATGTTTTTAGGATGGTGGCTAACACTAAACCAAAACTGCCTGTTATGCTTAGTGACTCAACAGACCCATATCAGCCTATAGAAAAGGATTTAAGGTTAACAAGAAAATGTTTAGAAGCCTTAACTAAACATGGTTTCCCTGTTTTAATTGTTACAAAGTCAGATCTTGTTGTTAGAGATATAGACCTACTAAAGAAGACAAGAAGTGTTGTTTCTTTAACTATAACAACTCTTAAAGCTGAAATTACAAGACTAATTGAGCCTAATGCACCAAGCCCTGAAAAAAGAATAAGAGCTATCCAGTTTATTGTAGGTAAAGGTATCCCCGTTGTAGCTAGGATAGACCCTATAATCCCGTTTCTAAATGACGATGAAAAAGACTTTAGACATCTTGTTTCAACTCTTAGTAGTATAGGTGTAAAACAGGTTACAGTTTCAACTCTAAAACCTGTTAAAGGCTTCTTTACTCGACTAGAAAAAATTAAGCCTACACTCTCAAAAAAGCTGAAAAAGCTTTATGAAAATGGAAAGTGGATTGTTGGCTATAAATATCTTCCAGAAGACTTTAGATTTAAAATTATTAAAAAGCTTAGGTCTGTAGTTTTAGACCATAATTTAGAGTTTGCTTCCTGTAGAGAAGGTTTCCCTCAGCTTAACACAACAATTTGTGATGGAACAGCATACTGTCAGATTCAGGCTAGATTAGAGTAAATTTTAAATGGGCTTTTTTAGCTTGTATTTTTAATGGCTTTTCAAGAAATTCTTCAAAACGCTGTAAAAAAGTTTAATGAGAGGGTTAAAGTTAAACCTGAATATCAAAAGGTTATCCAAAAATATAATGGTAGAACAGTCACCCTCAACATTAAAGGTGATACCGCCTATATTTTCCATCTTTCATCTGACCGTATAACACTTGAGGTTTTACCTGAAAACAATGATAACCCAAAAGATATGTATGTTGAAATGGATAAGGAAACCTTTAAAAGGGTTTTAGAGGAGAGAAGACTTAACATTCAGGATCTTTTACGTGGAAAGATTAAATGGAAAAACATTAGCCTAAAAGATGTTAAAGAGATTAAGAAAATTCTTGGAATAAAATCCTTAAACTTCAAGAAAAGTTTTACCTAAAACATGCGTGACAAAAACAGGTAAATATTTTTTCTAGCTTTACTTAAGTTTAGTCATGGCTGCTATTGCTAAAGCTCCAGCAAAAATAATTCTTTTAGGTGAACATTTCTGTGTTCATGGAGCTCCAGCTATAAGTATGGCTATAAACCTATATGCAAAAGTTAAAGTTGAAAAATGGAAAGAAGAAGGATTGTATATTTCCTCAAAAAATTTTGGTGTTTCAGCTGTATACCAAAATAAGGGTTTTTTAGTTAAGGAGGGTGATATGGAGGAAGCTAAGAGGATTTTAAATCCTATAAGGATAGCTGTAGAGTCAACGTTAAAAAATAAAGGTTTAACTTTTAAGGGTTTAAAGGTTGAAGTTGATTCTGAAATTCCTGTTGGGGTTGGACTTGGTTCTTCTGCAGCTATAACTGTTGCGACAATAGCGGCAACAGCTAAACATTTTGGTTTTAACCTTCCAAAAGAAGAGGTTTGTTTTTTGGCTTATGACTCTGAACGTTATATACATTTTAATCCTTCTGGTGTAGACCAGACAACCTCAACTTATGGTGGAATTATTCTTTATAGGGTAAGTTCACCTGTTAAACATTTAAAACCTTTAAAACACCCTGTTTTTGTTATTGGAAATACTGGTATTAGAAGAGTTACTGGTGACTTTGTAAAAAAGGTTGGAAAACTAAAGGAAGAAAGGAAGGAGCTTTTAGAAAGCCTACTAAAAACAGCTGAAAACCTTGTTTTAGATGGTGTTAAAGCGTTAGAAAGTGGAAACGTAACCTTATTCGGAGAACTTATGAATAAAAACCATGAACTACTCTCAAAGATTGGTGTTTCTCATGAAAAACTTGAGTTGTTTGTGGATACAGCTCGTAAGGCTGGTGCTTTAGGCGCAAAACTTACTGGTGGTGGAGGTGGGGGTTGTATGATAGCCTTGGTTAAACCTGAAAAACTGGTTGAGGTTGCTAGGGCTATTAGAGAGGTTGGAGGAGAAATCTATATAGTTGAGACAGATTGGATGGGTGTTCAAAGCTGGGTTGAAATCTAGAAAAAGTGGTGGTGTTAAGGCTGGCTTCTTTTTTAAAGATTCTTAAACTTGGAGGTTCTGCTATAACAGATAAAACAAAACCTTTTTCGGTTAGAAAAGATGTTGTTGATAGTTTAGCTAGGGAGGTTTTAGATGCAAAACCTAAACGTTTAATTATTATTCATGGAGGAGGCTCTTTTGGACATCCTCTAGCAAAAAAGTATAGGCTTGTAGAAGGCTTTAAAAATAAAACTCAACTTACTGGTTTTGCTGAAACTAGAAGAGTAATGATGATGCTTCACAAAATTATTGTTGACACTTTTACTTCTCACGGTGTAAACGTTGTTTCTGTCCCACCTCTAGCCTTTATAAGAACAAGAAACAGACGTATAAGCTTCTTAGATAAAACAGTTTTAAGCAGGCTTTTAGGTTTAGGTTTAACTCCAATTCTTTTTGGGGATGTTGTGCTGGATGAAAAGCTTGGTTTTACGATTCTTTCCGGAGACCAGATTGCCGCAAAGTTAGCTGTTGTTTTACAGGCTGAGAGAATAGTTTTAGCAACAGATGTTGACGGTGTTTTTACTTCAAATCCAAAAACAGATCCAAATGCAAGATTACTTCGTCAGTTAAGCCTAAGTAAACTAGGAAAAATTGTTAACGAAAAATCTAAACCTGAATTGTCTATGGATGTTACAGGAACAATGATTGGAAAACTTAAAGAGATGGTGCCTGCTGTAAACAGGGGTGTTAAAGTTTTTGTTGTTAACGCATTAAAAAGTGGAAGAGTTTCCCAAGCATTAAAAAGCTCTAAGATTGAGGGAACAACATTAAAACCTTAAGCTTTCTTCTTAACCTCTACAGTCCCATCAGAAAAAATTTTTACCCAATCTCCAGTTCTAATAACCTCTAAAGGATTCTTATTTAACCTATCTACAAGTGGAATGTTTGCTAAAGCACATCCAACAGCAATAATTGCCTCAGTTTTTATGTTTAATATGGCTGATGGGGCTGTACCATGTTTAGCCATGGCATAAAGCACATAAGAACCTACACTACTTCCCTTTCCATAGGGAAAAACAAGAACTTTTCTAGCTACGTTTTTCCCGTTTAACTCATGGTTTTTCTCAATAATCAAACCAGTTTTAGGGTTAACTCCACCAAAAAAAGATATAGGTTGACTTGTTACTAATGCTTCTCCCTCAACCTCTTTTGAAAGAAGGTTTCTACCCTTTAGAAGAATTAACATTAAACGGTAATCCTCCTTAAACATTCAAGTGTGTTTTCAAGTTTAACCTTTAACCTGTTTGTTGACGGTAGATAATGAGCAGCCTTACAAGAATCTGTATAAACAACTTCTAAACCCAACCTCTCTAAAGGTGAGACAACCATGCATGTATCACATAAAACTAATCCTCCAGCTTTTTCAACTAATCTCACATAACCAAGCTTTTTTGCTTTTTCATAAATAAGTCTTGAAGTAAAAATCCAAAGCCTAGCTTTAGGCTTAACCTTTTTTCCTCTTAAAAAAGCTGCAACTTCTCTAAGTTGACTAAGACTATAGTGAGGACAGCCAAGAAAAACAGCTTCACACCGTTCATAAGCCTCAGACAAATCTTGAATTGTTTGTTTAACTTCCCCTAAGCCAACCTCAAACTTTTCAATGTCCTTTAAATTATCCTCAGAAAAAAATTTTGCTTCTGGGGTTAAGTTTTCCACATGATATAAGGCTATGGCTCCTGCTGAAGCTAAACCAGCACCTAAGACCTTTAACCAATCCTTACTTACTAAACCTAAACCTGAAAAAAATGGAACTTTTTCAGGAAAATTTTTTCCAACAAAGTAGCCTAAAGCGCTGATTTCTAGTTGATTTGAAGGCTTAAATTTAACCTTAACCCTAACATTTGGTTTCCGGTTTTCCTCTAGAAGATAACCATAATATGGTGTTCTTCCCGTAACTGCACTAGCTAAAGCTGATAAACCGCTTTCCCTATTAGTTTTTGCTCCTAAAACAGAGTTAGCATAAACCGTTGCCGAAGACTCAGCCCAAGCAACATAATCCCCAAATTTTGGTTTATTCCCTATTAGGTAGGGTATGCATGAACAGCTTAAACTTACACCCATTCTTTTAAAGGCTTTAAGCACCTCAGACTGTTTTTTAGCAAAATCTTTGTCCAGACCAGTCTTTTTCCATCTTTTTCTATCCATACCTGAAGGGTTTAAAGTTGTTTTAACTCTCACTCTAACATTTTCCTCAGCAAAACCTTTAAGAAGCTCTAAACCTGGTTCTCCAATGTTTTTGTAGGAGACACCTGAAACATGACAACTTTTAACTTTAACCATCTTTTCAGCTTCAAAAAGTTCTCCTAAAACAACAAGCAGCCTCATACATTTAGCTAACCCTTCACCATACTCACCGTTAAACATAAGTTCTTCTTCACGGGTTAAATACATAAAACGTTAAACCTCAATAGCTTCTTTTACCCTTTAAGCCTTCTAAGTAGTTTTTTAACTTTGTCATTTTTAGGTATGTTTACCTTTTCAAATTTTTCTGGAGGCTTAGAAAGAGGTTTGGTTGCGTCAAACCCAACTTTTGTTGTTGCTCCTGTTTCCTGATTTGCTGACGGATCTAAGGTTGAACCTCTAACACCCCTAACCACAACCAGATCTTTATCTCCTTGAAACCTTGTAGCTAAAGCCCACTCAACCTCAGTAAGATTTTCAATGTTTATGTCTTCATCAACCACAACAACATGTTTTAAGCTTGGATGACCTGTAAAAGCAGCCAAAATAGTGTTTTTACCATCCCCTTCCAACTGTTTTTTTATGCTTATAAAGGCATGAAGCCATCCACAACCACCATCTGTAAGCTTAACAGCCTTAACTGTAGGCACAACCTCTTTCACACTTTCCCATATTTTTGCTTCTCTAAACAACCCCATGAATATTTTATGTTCGGAGCCAGCCGGAAGCAAAGCCTGATAAATACAGTCTTTTCTACGCATAACACTTAAAAGTCTAACAACGGGCTGAAGCCTAACAGCATCATAGGTTTGGGTTAAATCTGCAAAAGGCCCCTCCTGAACATTCTCATCTAAAACTATTTCACCCTCAAAAACAATTTCAGCATCAGCTGGAACATTTAAATCAACATTTTCACATCTTGTAAGCCGTAGTTTACCGTTAAGTATAGCGTTAGCAACCCAGTATTCACTTAAGCCAAACGGTGCTGGTGAAGCGGCTGCTAACAATACTGCAGGGTGAACCCCAATAGAAATAGCAATCTCCAGTGTTTTTTTCCCTTCCTCCTTAGCCATCTCACAAAGCTTGTAAAGGTGACGTGGAACAATCCTAATTGCAAGCTTATCTTCACCTAAAACCTGAAACCTATGAACAGAAACATTTTCAATTTTTCCATCTGGACTTTTAGCTGAAACAACTGATGAAGTTATATATGGTTTTTCTTTTTCATAGTGGGTTAAGATAGGAAACTTTTTTAGATTTGGTTTTTCTATAACCTCCTTTACTTCACCGTTATTATCCACAACTGGTTTTATTGGGTTTTTTAATGCATTAAGAATTTTTTTATAGAGATTTTCTTGGTCTATATTTAAAGCCATACAAATCCTTTCTTTATCTCCACAAACACCTGCAACAACAGGGAAATTTGATTCTTCAATTTTTTCAAAAAAAACTGCTTTTTTAGCTTCAAACTCTCTAATTATTGCTGCAGCTTCAAATTTTGCTGAAACCTTATCCTTAACCTTAACAAGCTTTTTTTTGTTTTTAAGTTGGCTAATAAATTCTCTTAAGCTAGCCATGTTAACAACATCCTAGTATCTGTAGGTAAGGCTAATAGATATTAGGTGTTTTTGTTGTAGAAAAATCTATAAGTGTTGGTGTTGTCTAAGATTCTGGGCTTTGATGAGTCAGAGTTGAAATGATTTAGTGATTAAAAGGCATTTGTCTGAGCCCTTCTATAACAAAAAACTGTTTATTCTATTGTTGTTTTTTCAAAAACCCATGCTGCTAAAAACGTAAATACTAAGGTTGCCCCCAAAAGAACTGTAAGACTTAAAGCTAAAGGAAAGAAACCAACACCAGTTAAAACTTTTCTTGCAGCATCAACACCATAAGTTAAAGGGTTTAAAAAAGCCATAATCTTCATCCAGCTAGGCATAGTCTCAACAGGGAAAAATGCTCCACTAAGAAAAAGCGTAGGCATAGCTATGAAGGTTGTTAAAAGCTGAAATCCCTCCATACTTTTTATTTTTGAGGCTAGAGTTATACCTAAACATGTAAAGGTTAAAGCTGTAAGAAAAACTGTTAGAACAAGGATAGGTACCCCTTTTAACAAAAGGTTTGGTGTTAGAAGGTAGGCTACAGCTAAAACTATGAATCCTTGAAGAACAGCAACAGTAGAATCCCCTAGGGCTCTACCAAAAATTAGGATACTTCTTGAGGTTGGAGCAACCAAAACCTCCTTTAAAAAACCAAACTCCTTATCCCATATAATGGAAATTCCAGCCATAAAAGACGTAAAAAACACAGCCATCAGAATTATTCCAGGTATAAGGAAAGACATATAGTTCATACTGTTAAATGCACGGTAACCTTGAAAAGTTAAAGCTGAAGTAAACCCTAAACCAAAAAACAGCATCCAAAAAAGAGGCTGGGCAATCGAACCTACAAGTCTAGACCTTGCTCTAATAAATCTTTTTACTTGCCTATACCACATCACATAGGTTGAAACCAAAATTTCTTTAGTCTTAACCAAGATGTCTTCTCTACCTCCTTCTCATATGATAAATACGTACATGGTCCATGAATCCAGCTTCATGTTCACGAAGACTTCTACCCGTAAAATGAAGAAAAACATCTTCAAGGGTTGGTTTATGGTATCTTACCTCCTCAATTTTAACTTTAAGCTTTTGGGAAACCTCAAAAATTTTTGGTATTGTTTTTGAAGCATCTTCAACTGAAAACCTTATGGTTGTACCCCCGATTTGATGGGCATCTTCAACAAAACCCATTTCACCTAAACTTTTAAGCATCTCTTTAACCCTAAAACTATCTTCAACCTTAACATAAACAACTTCTTTACCAATTTGACGGGTTAATTCTTCAGGTTTTCCTATCGAGATTATTTTTCCATGGTCTATTATAGCTACACGGTCACAAAGCTTTTCAGCTTCATCCATGTAGTGGGTTGTAAGAAAAACCGTTATCTCATGTTCTTCTTTCAGCTTCTTAATATAATCCCAAACATGAACCCTTGTTTGAGGATCTAAACCTAGGGTTGGTTCATCTAAAAATAGGATTTCAGGGTTATGGATAAGTGCACGTGCAATTTCAAGTCTACGCATCATTCCTCCACTATACCTTTTAACTTGAATATCAACCCACTTTTCAAGCTCAATAAATTTTAGTAGTTCATCTATTCTTTTTTTAAGTTCATTTGTTTGCATCTTGTAAACTTTGCCATGAACCCAAAGATTCTCTCTGCCAGTTAGTTCTCGGTCTAAGGTTATGTCTTGAAAAACAACCCCTATTCTCTCTCTAACCTTTAAAGGATATTTTACAACATCGTATCCAGCAACTTTAGCCATTCCACTTGTAGGTTTCATCACTGTTACAAGAATGTTTAGAGTTGTTGTTTTTCCAGCTCCATTAGGTCCGAGAAAACCAAAAATTTCACCTTTTTCAACTTCAAAGCTTACATTATCAATAGCTAGAACATCTCCAAATTTTTTCGTCAAGTTTCTTATTTCAATAACACTCATTTCAAAGCCACTCTACAATTGCTCTTAAAGCTTACAAAAACCTAAAACAATTAAAAGTTTGCTAACCTACAAACCTTTATACGTTTACAGTAGCTTAACTGGTTTATGAAGAATGAAAGAGGAAGAAGAAAGACTTCTAAAACTTGTTGAAGAAGCAAAAAAATGTGTTAAATGTAGGTTACATAAAACAAGAACAAACGTGGTTGTAGGTGAAGGTCCCTTAAACAGTCTAATAATGCTTGTTGGTGAAGCGCCAGGATACTGGGAAGACAAGCAAGGCAAACCTTTTGTTGGAGCTGCAGGAAAACTTCTTGATAAACTTCTAGCTTTAGCAGGTTTAGACCGTAGCAAAGTTTACATAACAAATGTGGTAAAATGTCGTCCACCAGGAAACAGGGAACCTAAACCGGATGAAATTGAAGCTTGTAAAGGTTATCTTGATGAACAAATAAGCTTAATTAAACCAAAAATCATATGTACCCTTGGAAATGTAGCTTCAGCATATCTTCTACAAAAATTTGGATTCCAATTTCAACCTATGGGTAGAATTCATGGAAAAGTTTTTGAGGTAAACCAGCTAAAAATTATTCCTCTCTACCATCCAGCAACAGCTCTTTATAAACCTCCAATAAAAAAAGTTTTAGAGGAAGACTGGAGACTTGTTGGAGCTAAAATAAAAAATCTTTCCTTAAAGTTTTTCTAATCTACAAAGACAGGCTTTAAGTGAAGGATAACCAGAAATAGGGTCTCTCTCTTTGTCGTCTGTTAAAAGGTTTACGTTAGCTTCAACCCATCCATGCGGAATACTTACAACACCTGGCAAAATATCCTCAGTAATCTTAGCCTTAACCTTTATACTTCCACGTAAAGTTTTAACTATAACAGTTTCACCATTAGAAACATTAAGCTTTTCCGCTGTTTTAGGATGAACTTCAACCGTAGGCTCAGGTTCATTTTTACGAAGCACCTCTAAATTTCGATATCTTGAATGGGTATAGTAAAGGCTTCTTGCACCTGTTGTTAAAACTAGTGGGTATTCTTCAGCTAAACTAGGGTTTAAAGGGCTTTCTAAAGGTTCAACATGGGTTGGTAGAGGGTCATAACCAAGATTTTTAAGTGTCTCAGAATAAAACTCTATCTTCTTTGTTGGGGTTCGAAAACCTCTTCCCTCATAGTCTCCAGGTTTTTTTGAACCATAAAAAAGACCAGCTGAGTTTTCTTTAAGCTTTTTAATGGTTAACCCGGTAGGTTTAAGCATTTCCTCAATAGCTTCTTCCTCATTTTCCCATGGGAAATACTCTTCATAACCCATTCTTTTTGCAAGCTCAAACCAAATCTTCCAGTCAGACCAACTTTCATAGAGAGGCTCTACTACTTTATTTCTAAAAGCAACATAAGGAATACCTGAGAGACTATAGTCAAAAATTCCTGTTTTCTCTAGGAAGGTGCATGCAGGAAGCACTAGATTTGCAAGTTTAGCTGTTTCTGTCATAAAAATGTCGATTACAACAAGAAACTCAAGCTTTTTTAAAGCTTCTAAAACTTTTTTTGTGTTAGGCCATGTAAGAATGGGATTTCCGCCGCAAATAATCATTGCTTTGATAGGGTAAGGTTTACCTGTAAGTAAAACCTCAGGTAAAACTACTGCTTGTCCTTCACCATAAATTCTTCCCCAAAAACCATAAAATACCGGATACTCTTTAACACCTAAAGGTTTCTCAGAATCCTCTTTCTTGATTCTCATAGGGTTAACTCTTAACCTTGAAATGGTTATCCATCCACCTTCAACATCAATGTTCCCAGTTAAGGCTTGAAGAATCGCATGTGCACGGTTAGCCTGAACAGAAGCTACCTGTAGATTTAAAGCATTACCTGAAACAATACATGAAGGCTTATTAGTAGCATAAATTCTTGCAGCTTCTTTTATTGTTTCAGCCGGAACCCATGTTATTTTTTCAACTTCTTCTGGCGGATACTTTCTTACATGTTCTCTAAGCTCTTTAAATCCGTAAACCCAGTTTTCCACAAACTTTTCATCGTAAAGCTTCTCATCTATTATTACGTTTATTAATCCTAAAGCCAAAGCACAGTCTGTTCCAGGTCTAGGCTGAATATGTAGGTCTGCTTTTTTAGCAAGCTCTGTTTTCTTACAGTCAACAACCACAAGTTTTGCTCCTTTCTTTTTTGCTTCAAGAATATGTTTTAGTAGTGGTGGGCTAGAGTTAGATGGGTTAAAAGCCCAAAGAACTATACAACGTGATTTTTGAATATCGGGTTCTGGAAGCTTTCCAAGAGTTAGAAGAACTCCAAGAACTCTTGAACGAAAGCATAAACTTGCTGAAGAAAAAACGTTTGGAGTTCCGTACACGTCACAAAATCTATGAATAAAATGGTAGATGTCATGGTGACCTAGGCCTTCACCATAATAAACAGCTAAAGCTTTAGCCCCATACTTTTCTTTCACCTCTTTAAGCTTTAAAGCAATAAGGTTTAATGCTTCATCCCAACTTATTTTCATCCACTTGCCGTTTTTTCTAACAATTGGATGCTTTAGCCTGTCAGGTGAATATAGGTAGTCTATGGCTGCATAACCTTTTGGACATAGTGCTCCTAAACTTTTTGGGTTTTCAGCAACACCCTCAACCTTTACAGCCTTACCGTTCTCCACGTAAACTCTTATTCCACACCCTTCACTACACATTCCACAAATAGTTTGAACAGTTTTTATGTTCCCCATATGGATACACCTAACCGTATGGAATAGTTTAGATAAAACCTATCCATTAATAGTTTCGCTTACTAAAAAACGTAACTTCATTTGGTTAAAACAAAAATAATTTTAGGTTGACAGTCTACAATCTGTGTTTAGGTGTTTATTGTTTTGGAGGAACTGGCAAAAATCCGAAAGGAAATAGATGTTGTAGACAAAGAAATCGTCAAAATGCTTGTTAAAAGATTTAGGCTTGTTGAAAGAATTTCTAAGGTAAAAGCTGAACATGGGATTCCTCTAGTTGATGCTGAAAGAGAAAGACAGGTACTCTCTAAAGTTAGAAGTTTAGCTGAGAAGCATGAAGTAAACCCAAGCTTGGTTGAGGAAATATTTAAGGCAATAATTGAATCATGCAAAAAACATGAAAAATTTATGATGAACGCTAGCAAAGATTATATTTAGCTTTCTGAATGATTCATTTGATGGTTTTAGCTGAAAACATGTTTGAGGTTGGTTTTCTACTCATAATTACAGGGTTTATTGTAATCTTCTTAGCTGTAATACTATCTGCTTTTACTCGTAAAGGTGGAGATGTTAAAGGTGGGGGAGTTATACTTATAGGGCCTTTCCCCATTGTTTTTGGCTCCGACACAAAAACGGTTAAGACTCTTATTCTTCTTGTTCTTATCCTAATGGTTTTTGTTTTAGCCATAGCTTTTATTCCAACAATAACCCTTTGGAGGTAAAAAATTTTGAGCATCTCCTGTGAAGTATGCGGAGAAAGAAAAGCAGTTTACGTATGCCAAAAGTGTGGTAGAAGAGTCTGTGATTTTTGTGTAGACCCAGCAACCTTAACATGTAAAAACTGCTACTTATCTCGTCCTGTTGAGGCTTATCCGGTTTCAACAAGTCTTGTGTATAACTTATTCCCGAAACTTATAATTCTTGGAATAATCCTTACTTTTGCTGGGTTTTCTCTAATCTTTCTTTCAACACTTTTTGCTGGTGTTGGAACAGCTTCATCTGGAGGATTTATCTGGATTTTTCCGTTTCCACCTATCCTTTTTGGTTCAGGTTTTGATAATCCTGTGGGTTGGTTGACGTTTACACTTTTAGCTGTTTTTCTGGGTTTTCTTATTTTTACGCTTATTAAAACTTATTAAGTCTTAATAGTAGTTTTGTTTAAAGATAGATAAAGCCTGATATTTTTGGTTTAACTGGTAGGTTGGCTGTTGAGTATACTTGTTCTTCTCTAGTGTCAAGTGCTATTTCAACAAATTCTGGTAGGATGTTTCTTATGAGGTGGTTTGATGGTTTACCGTAAATTATTCCTTCACATTTTGTGTCAACATAGATGTATAGGTTTTCTCCACCATACTGGTAGAGTGCTTCTTTAGCAAAACCATATTTGGGATACTTGTAAACTTTGAAAGGCCAGAGTTTACATGCTTTAGGTTTCATATCCTGAATTGCACAAAGATATTTTCCCATGAATTCATATTGAAAAACACAGCGGTTTTCAGCTGTTCTCTTAAGATAAAATCCTGTTAATCCTGTCTCAGTATATTCGTATCCAAGTTTTTGAACTATTCTTGCCCACTCTTTTGGGGTTAAGGGTATAAGTGAAGAAGTACAGCAAATGTTTCCACAACCTAGACATCTCCAGGATTTAATGTGGCTCCAAGGAATAATTCTCAATTTCTGCTCCTCAAAACCCGTCTTTTTGTCTAGTTTTCAGATTTTTATCCTTAAGATTAAGTTTTTTGTTTTAGGGTTAATCTTCATAACCATGAATTTAGCTACTATTATACGTTAGGTGAAACTGTTGAATTTAAACAGCAAAAAAATAAAAACCTACAAGGATTCTGGTGTTGATGTTGAAAAAGAGGATGAAGCCTTAAAACGTGTTGTTGAATGGTGTAGTAAAACTTTTGGTTTAAGAAAAGATATAGGCAGCCCAGTTATCCCTATAGCTCATTTTGCCGGTATTATTAAGTTTTCAAATGAGCTTGGTTTAGCAATAAAAACTGATGGTGTTGGAACAAAGGTTTTCATAGCTCAACTTATGGATAAATATGACACAGTTGGAATTGATTGTGTTGCTATGAATGTAAACGATGTTATTTGTGTTGGGGCAGAACCGATTTCTTTTGTAGATTATTTAGCTATCCAAAAACCAGACCCAAAAATTTTGGAGGAGATAGCTAAAGGTTTAGCTTTAGGGGCTGAAAAAGCAAGGGTAACGATTGTTGGTGGTGAAATTGCCCAGCTGCCGGAGATGATTATGGGTAAGCGTGAAGGTTGTGGATTTGACCTTGTGGGTATGTGTGTAGGTGTTGTTAGACTTGATAAAATAGTTACTGGTGAAAAGCTTGTTGATGGAGATGTTGTAATTGGACTTGAAAGCTCAGGAATTCATAGTAATGGTTTAACACTTGCAAGAAAAGTTCTTCTAGAAAAAGCTGGGTTAAAAGTTGACAGTCATATTGATGAGTTGGGTAGAAGTCTAGGTGAAGAACTACTTGAGCCTACAAAAATCTATGTGCCAGAAGTTATGGAGATGCTTAAAGAGGGATTAAACCTAAAAGTTATGGCCCATATTACAGGGAAGGGTTTACTAAACCTTTTAAGAGTTGGGGGAGGTTTCGGCTATCTTATAGAGAATATTCCTCAACCTCCAGCAATTTTTAATCTTATCCAGAAGTATGGAGAAATTTCAGATGAGGAAATGTATAAAGTTTACAACATGGGTATAGGTTTTTGTTTAGTTCTGCCAAAAGAGGAAGCTGACAAAGCTTTAACAATAGCTGAGAAACATAACACAAAAGGATGGGTTTTAGGTAAAGCTGTAAAAGACCCTGAAAGAAGGCTTATCTTAAAACCAAAAAAACTTTTAGGGACTAAAGGAAAATTCGTAAAATTCTGATACTAAAAAGCTTCAAAAGCTTCTAACCAAAAAGTTTTTACTAAGTTAAAACTTAATGTTTTTAAGGTGTAAAACTAGCTTATATCTGCTAGGAAAAATCTGATTGAAAAACAATTTTTGCTGTTTAATATAAAATCTATAAGTTATTTAGAAAAAGGGGTGTTGGTCTTATGGGCTCGATTAAAGTTGCAATTACGGGTGTTGGGAACTGTGCCTCCTCACTTATACAAGGAGTATACTTTTACAGGGATGTTAGTGATGAAACAGAGATACCTGGACTAATGCATCCTGTCTTTGGCGGGTATAGAATTAGAGACATAGAGTTTGTTGCTGCTTTTGATGTTGATCCAAGAAAAATCGGTAAAGACTTAGGTGAAGCTATCTTTACACCACCAAACTGTACAGTCAAATTTTCTGATGTTCCAAAGCTTGGTGTTAAAGTTCAGCCTGCTCCAATACTTGACGGTGTTGCACCTCATATGAGAGGAGCTTTCGGTTTAGAAGATAAAAAACAAATAGAACCTGTTAATGTAGCTGATGTTCTTAGAGAGTCTGGGGCTGAAATGCTGATTAGCTATCTGCCTGTAGGTAGTGGTAAAGCAACAGAGTTTTATGCTAATGAGGCGTTAAAAGCAAAATGTGGTTTTATTAACGCTATTCCAGAGTTTATTGCTTCAGATCCTGTTTGGGCTAAAAAATTTGAGGAAGCAAATCTACCGTTAGCTGGTGATGACATTAAAAGCCAGATTGGAGCAACAATTCTTCACAGAACACTTGTAAACCTGCTTGAAAGCAGAGGAGTAAAAGTTGAGGAGACCTACCAGATAAACATAGGTGGAAACACTGACTTCTTAAACATGACTGTTGAAGAACGTTTAAGCAGAAAAAGAATAAGCAAAACAGAGGCTGTGACAAGTCTCTTACCCTACGAGATACCTGTAAGGATAGGGCCTTCAGACTATGTACCTTTTCTAAAAGACAGAAAAATATGCTACATATACATCAAAGGCAAAAAGTTTGGTGATGTACCTGTCTACATAGATGTTAAACTTAATGTTGAAGATTCACCTAATAGTGCTGGTGTTATGATTGATGTTATTAGAGCTATGAAACTTGCATTAGACAGAGGTGTAAAAGGAGTCTTAACAAGCATTTCAGCCTACGCATTTAAACATCCACCAATCCAGGTTCCAGATAACATAGCAAGACAATGGGTTGAAGAGTTTATCGAGGGAAAACGGGAAAGATAAAAGTACCGAGACAAAACGTTAAAAGCTAGCTGCTACACAATTATTATATCCAAAAAACCTTATATTCTACATTTTTGGTTGGTGTAAAAATGCCAAAACTTCCAGATGTACCTCTAACTGAAGAAGAACTTATTGACATGTACCAGAAAATGCTTACCATAAGAATGTTTGAGGAAAAAGCCTATGAACTTTTTACAAAAGGCTACATTCCAGGGGCAATTCATAGTTCTGTAGGTCAAGAAGCTGTTGCTGTTGGAGGTATTGCAGCCATAAGAAAAGAAGACTATGTTTTAGGTTCTCATAGGGGACATGGCCACTGTATTGCTAAGGGTGGAGATCCGAAAAGGATGATGGCTGAACTTTTCGGTAAGGCAACAGGTTATTGTAAGGGTAAAGGCGGCTCTATGCATATCACCGACCCTAAGGTAGGACATCTAGGAGCAATAAGTATAGTTGGCGCCCAAATACCAATAGCTGTTGGTGTAGGCTTATCGATTAAGCTAAGAAAAACAGACCAAGTTTGTCTTTGTTTTTTTGGGGATGGTGCAGCTAACCAAGGAACTTTTCATGAAGGGTTAAATCTCGCATCTCTATGGAAGCTTCCAGTAATATTTATTTGTGAAAACAATCTTTATGCAGTAACAGTTCATGTTTCTAAATCTACCTCAGTAGAGAATATAGCTCAAAGAGCTGTAGCATACAATATGCCTGGCGTAGTTGTTGACGGTATGGATGTTATAGCAGTCTATAAGGCTGCTTCTGAGGCTGTTAAAAAAGCAAGAAATGGGGAGGGACCTACACTTATAGAATGTAAAACCTACAGGTATTACGGCCATTCTAGAGGCGATCCTCCCTACGGTCCCTATAGAAAAAAAGAAGAATGGGAGGAGTGGAAAAGAAGAGACCCAATACCAAGGTTTAGAAGCATCCTAATAGAAAACAATGTTTTAACCGAGGAGGATGATAAGAGAATCCAGCAGAATGTTGTTAACCTTATTGAAGAAGCTGTTAAATTTGCTTTTGAAAGTCCAAATCCTTCACCTGAGGATGCTTTTAAAGATATTTATGTGTAGGTGTGGTTTATGGTAAGAGAAATAGCCTATTTTGAGGCTCTTAGAGAAGCTTTAAGAGAAGAAATGTTAAAGGATGAAACTGTTTTTGTTATGGGGGAAGACATAAAGCTTGGATACATTTTTGGTGTTACAAGAGGACTTGCTGAAGAGTTTGGTGAAGAACGTGTTAGAGACACACCAATATCAGAAAATACTCTTGTAGGAGCTGGTCTTGGTGCAGCAATAACAGGAACAAGACCTGTTGTTGAAATTATGTTTGCAGACCTTCTATGTTTAGCTATGGATCAGCTGGTAAACGAAATTGCAAAACTAAGATACATTACCGGCGGCCAAATTGAAAAAATACCTTTAGTTGTAAGAACACCTTTAGGTGTTTGGAAAGGTTATGGTGCAACCCACTCTCAGTCTCTTGAATCCTGGTTTGTTCATGTTCCAGGTTTAAAGGTTGTTATCGTGTCAACCCCCTACGATGCTAAAGGATTACTAAAATCTGCGATAAGAGATGACAATCCTGTCCTTTTCTTTGAACATAAATCTCTTTACAGGATGACAGGACCTGTTCCAGAGGAAGAATATCTAATACCGCTTGGAAAAGCCGATATTAAAAGAGAAGGTGAAGATGTAACTATCATCAGTTATGGGTTAATGTTACATCGCACCCTTTCAGCTGCAAAAAAGCTTGAGGAGGATGGGATAAACGTTGAGGTTGTTGACCCCAGAACTCTTTTTCCTCTTGACCTTAAAACAATTTTAGATTCTGTCAAAAAAACTGGAAGACTTGTAATTGTGGAGGAAGACTGTAAAACTGGAGGGTTTGGTGCTGAGATTGCAGCTAGGGTTGTTGAGGAAGCCTTTGACTTTTTAGATGCCCCTATTAAACGAGTTGCAACTCCAGATGTACCAATACCATTTAGTCCTGTTCTTGAGGAAGCTGTTCTTCCAAAAGAAGAAGATATAGTTAAAGCTGTAAAGGAAGTTGTTTTATAAGCTTTAAAAAATATTTTTGGTTTAGAGAACTCTATCTAAAAGTTCTGTAACATCATACATAGACATTTTTGAGTTCAAATTTTTTATAGCGTCTGTAAGGTTTCTATAGCAGAACGGACATGAGGAGACTAAGACATTACATCCTGTTTTTTCAGCTTCACGTATTCTTTCAGCAGCTAACCCTAATGACTGTTCTGTAAAACCTGCTCTTAATCCTCCTCCTGCTCCACAACAAAAAGCATTTAGTTTAACTCTATCCATCTCAACAAGCTCAACACCAGGTATATTTTTTAGAATTTCTCTTGGCTGATCTGCAACCATAGCGTTTTTGCCAAGATGAGCTAGATGTCTTACAAGATGACATGGGTCATGGTAGGTTACTTTCATCTTTAATTCTTTTGTAATTTTAAGTTTACCCTCCTTAATTAGTTGACTTAAAAATTCTGTGATGTGTAGAAGGTTAAAGTTTAGTTTGCCAAAAATTTCTTGGTAATCGGTTTTAAATGTTCGATAACATCCTGCACATGAGAAAACAACAGTTTTAGCTCCAACCTTCTCTATTGCTTCAATGTTATGTTTAGCTTGTTCTTCACCAATTTCACGTGCACCAACTCTAAACAATGGGGAGCCACAACACCATTCCTCTAACCCAAGAATTGTAAAGTTTACTCCAAGCTTTTTTAATATGCTAACAGTTGCTTTAGCTATGTTTTTTTGACGGTAAGATGAGGTGCATCCAACATAGTAGACTATATCCGCGTTTTCCATAGGTTTAATATTAAATTCTTCAGGAAGCCAATCAAGCCTCTTATTATGAGGCTCTAGGTATGGGTTATGGTTTTGTTTTGTCCACTCAGCAAACCGTTTATGTTGAGGTAAACCAAAACCCATGGAAAATAGGTCTGCCCTAAAAGCCTCATATATTCCCACATGGTCTATATGGTCTTTAACATAACATTTATCCCAACAGTTTCGACATGTAGAACACATATAGAATATTTCAGAAATTCTTTTTCCCGTCTCCTCATTTATAGGGAGAAGTCCTTCTAAAACTGCTAAGGCTATTTCTACCTTACCTCTAGCCTCAAAGCTTTCAAACGGGTGAGCCTCCGTGATACGTAAGGGACATACACCATCCACATTATCTCTAAAACGAGTTTGGTCTCTACAATAACCACACTTTATACAGCGGTAAAGGTCTTTTTCATATTTTTTTAAATGTTTTAGTTGAGCTGCTGTTTCACCCAAACTTTAAACCTCCATTGGAAGCATCATCATTCCAGGGATTAGAATTCCGTTTGGGTCTAACGTCTTCTTTAAAGCCTTTAATGTTTCATAGTATTGTTTAGACCAGTGGCGTGCAACCAGCTCTCCAACAACACTTCCAAGCCAATAATGGATTCCACCATCCTTAACAAGCACCTCAAAACCTTCCCTCCACATTTTTCTAACAACCTCACGTGCACCTGGGATATCGTCAAGCCAATAGATAAGAAGCATAGCATCAACCACATTCCAACTAACAACAAAATATAGGACATCAACAGGTTCTATCTGATACTTTTCACATTCACCTTTATACTTTTCAAAAAGCTGTTTCATCAAGTTATGAGGTCTAACATAATCATAAATTGGAACTTTTGCACATAGAGAAGCCCATCTTTGACCTTTAGGTCCTGCTCTTGGCCACCACTCAAAAATTCTTGGATAATAGTAATATTTTAAAAATTCAGTACCAATTTCTTTTACACCAGTCTTTTTAACCATACTATTTACGTATTCAGCTTCTGTATCAGCTAGTTTTTCGTTTGATGCTTCAATAACCACGTGAAGAGTATACTCTTTACCTAACAAAGATTTAAAACCAGCTTTTCCAAGCGACTCATTAAGCCATGAAAGAAACCCCATTATTTCAGTTGGAATATGGGTTTTTGAAACTTCATAGGTTGCGTCAAGCAGCTGTTTAAGGTCTTTTGCTTCATAAGACAAAAATCTGACAGCTTCAGGGAAGGGATAAATCTTCATAACCGCCTGAGTTTTAACACCAAAAACTCCACAATCTCCAAGAAAAAGACCGGTAAGGTCAGGGCCTATCCCATATCTTATAAGCTTTTTTGCATGGGGATAAGCTCCAGAACCAGTATTTATTATCTCTCCTGTTGGCAGGACAACCTCTAGACTTTTAACGTTTTCACTTACAGTTCCATATTTTGCACATCCATAAGCTAAACTATGGTGGGATAACCCTCCACCAATAGTTGCTGAGGCTCCACTACCAGGACCAAGAGAACCAACTCTCCAACCCTTTTTTCTAAGTTCCGAGTAGAGTTTAGCCCATGTTGCACCACACTGAACAGTAACAGTCATCTCTTTTTCATTAATTTCAACTATATCACTCATTCTTGTAAGGTCTAAAACTATTGCACCTTTCTGGTATTTTGTAAAATAAGCAGGACAAGTTCCTCCTCCTCTAGGAACAACAGACTTCTTAACCTTATTAGCCTCTTTAACTATTTCAGCTACCTCTTCAGTTGTTTTTGGGCGAACAACCATATCCGGTATAACTGGCGGTTCAGGGCTTATGTCGTTTGCATAAGCAATAAGATCAGGAAGCGAGGTTGTTACATATTTTTCCCCTACTTTTGAAGCAATAATTTGAACAAACTCGTCTAACATTTTCTCACTAGACATTTTTACCTTCCCTTAAACTCTGCTTTTCTCTTCTCTAAGAAGGCTTTGCATCCTTCAATACGGTCTTCAGTTGCAAACATTATTGTGTCAGCTTCACTCTCGTAGGCTAATCCTGTATCTAAATCTGTTTCTAAGCCTCTAACTATAGCGGCTTTAGCTAAAGCTAAAGCAATAGGGCTTTTACTCTTAAGTTTTTCAACAAGCTCATTTACAGCTTCATCAAGTTTATCTGGTGGAACAACCTTATTTACAAGACCTATTCTTTCAGCCTCTTTTGCACTAATTCTTTCTCCAAGCAAAATTAGCTCCATACCTTTTATTTTTCCAACTAAACGTGGAATTCTCTGGGTTCCACCCCAACCCGGAAATATTCCAAGATTAATTTCCGGTACACCAAATTCAGCGTTCTCAGAGGCAATTATAAAGTCGCATGCAGCTGCTATTTCAAGTCCTCCACCAAGACAATAACCGTTAACAGCAGCAATAACAGGTTTATCAAGTTTCTCAATTAGACGGTGCACCTCATAACCAATATTTCGGAAAAATTTTCTAGCCTTAATTGGATGATCCATCACATCCGGTAAGAATACTTTTATGTCTGCACCTACACAAAATGCTCTACCTTGACCTGTTATAACAACAACTCTTACACTGTCATCTTGCTGAGCATCCCATAAAGCATCTTTTAAGGCTTTAGCAACATCAAGGTCTATAACCCAAAGTCCTTTAGGACCTCTATTAAAAACTATTTTTGCAACACCATCTTTTTTCTCATAAATTATTGGAGGTTGTTTTTCTTCTCCCATAAAATTCTCCCTCACACAGGCTAAAGACGACTTTTACTGTTTTATGATAAGTTTTTAGATTATTAACTTTTTCTTAAGACTAGGAAAACTTTACAAAAATTAAACTATAAAGGTTTATTTATGAAAAAGTTAAATACTCATCATCAAGAGTAAAGTTTGTAACATAAAAATTAGAACTGGAGGATGTTCTATGAATCTTAATAAAAACACATTAATCGAAATTTACCGGAACATAGTCTTGCTAAGAAAGCTTGATGAAAAGCTTATTGAGCTTTTTACAGCGGGAAAAGTGCCTGGATGGATTCATCCGTATGTTGGTCAGGAGGCTGTTGTTGCAGGGGTTGCTCCACATGTAAGAAAGGATGACTTTTTTTGTGCAACCCATAGAGGTCGAGCTGTCCATGTTCTTAAGGGAACACCACTAAGAAAGTTTGTGGCTGAACTTCTAGGTAAAAAAACCGGTATTAATAAGGGGCGAGCTGGTGAAATGCATGTAATGAACTGGGAGGTTCACTCTGTTTCTTCAGGTATTGTTGGTGCAACTTTCCCTATGGCTGTAGGGTTTGGTATTGCATGTAAACTTGAAGGTGGAGATAAAATTGTTTTTTGTACTTTTGGAGATGGTGCATCAAACAGAGGAACTTTTCATGAGTCTCTAAATATGGCTTCTGTTTGGAAGCTTCCAATAGTTTTTATTTGTGAAAACAATCTTTATGCTCAGTTTACCCCATCTAAACTAACAACCTCTGTTTCGGATATAGCTAAAAGGGCTTCTGCCTACAATATGCCTAGTACAATTGTGGATGGAATGGATCCTATAGCCGTATATGAGGCTGTTGGTGAAGCTGTGGAAAGAGCACGTAAAAGAGAAGGACCTACACTTGTAGAATGTAAAACCTATAGGTATCATGGGCATTTTTATGGTGATAAGTGGGAAACTTACCGAAGCCCTGAAGAGGTTGAGGCTTGGAAGAAAAAGGATCCTGTAATAACGTTTAAGGAAAGATTGTTAAAGGATGGTGTTTTAACAGAAAAACTTGTTGAAGAAATTTATAATGATGTTAATAGTCAAGTTGAAGATGCTTTAAAATTTGCTTTTGAAAGCCCTGAACCATCTCCTGAAGATGTTTATGAGGATTTATAGTGGAGGTGAGTATGTTTGGGTAAAAAAACTATAGCCTATATTGATGCTATTCGTGAGGCTTTACGGGAGGAAATGCTTAGAGACCCGAAAGTGATAGTTATAGGTGAAGATGTAGGGCTTGGTCAAGGAGCCTTCACGGTAACAAAGGGTCTCTACCAAGAATTTGGTAAAGACAGGGTGATAGATACACCTATCTCAGAAGAATCTATTATTGGTGCTTGTGTTGGTGCAGCTATGGCTGGTTTAAGACCAGTAGCAGAAATAATGTTTAACCCGTTTATGGCTTTGGTTATGGATCCGCTAATTAATCATGCATCATGCTATAAGTATGTTTCAGGTGGACAGGTTAAGGTTCCTATGGTTATTCGAACTCTAGTTTGTCAAGGTAGAGGAGCAGGACATGATCATGCTCCATTTTATGCGTCGTGGTTTATGCATGTTCCATGTATACGGGTTATTGTTCCTTCAACCCCATATGATGCTAAAGGTTTACTTAAAACGGCTATTCGAGATGATTATCCATGTATATTCTACGAGCATATAGACTTTTATCCAAGAAAACCAAACCTAGGTGAAATTCCGGAGGAGGAGTACACAATTCCTCTTGGTAAAGCTGACATTAAAAAGGAGGGGTCAGATGTTACAATAGTAGCTATCTTAACTGGTGTTAAAACCTCACTTTCAGCTGCAAAAAAGCTTGAGGAGGATGGGATAAACGTTGAGGTTGTTGACCCCAGAACTCTAGCACCCCTTGATAAGCAAACAATTTTAGATTCTGTCAAAAAAACTGGAAGACTTGTAATAGTTGAAACAGACTTTAAAACTGCTGGTGTTGGTGCTGAGATTGCAGCTATAGTTGCTGAGGAAGCTATGGAATATTTGGATGCACCGATTAAACGGGTTGCAACAGCAGACATTCCAATATCCTTCACCAACGAAAAATACATTTTACCAAACGAAGAAGCAATAATTAAGGCTGTTAAAGATATATGTTAAGTAAACCCTGCCCCGGTTTAAAATTGTTTGGAGGAAGAAAATCTTGCATGAAGTTACAATGCCAAAGCTTTCTTTAACAATGGAAACTGGAAAGATAGTAAGATGGCTTAAAAAAGAAGGAGATAAAGTGGAGAAGGGGGAACCTATACTTGAAATTGAAACAGAAAAAGTGACAGTAGAAGTTGAGGCGCCAGCCTCAGGAATACTACATAAAATACTTGCAAAAGAGGGTGAGGATGTTCCAATACAAAAAACAATAGCAATTATAAGAGAACCTGGAGAAGAAATACCTGAAGAGGTTGCTGCTCCACCCGTGGAAGCTAAAAAACCTGAGGTTGTTGCTGTAACAGAGAAACCTCTGGAAAGGATAAAAGCTTCCCCACTTGCAAAAAAACTTGCTAAAGAGTATGGAGTAGACCTTACAAAAATTAAGGGTACAGGTCCTGGTGGTAGAATTGTTAAAGAAGATGTTTTAAGAGCTGTTGAGGAAGCTAAAGCTGCAGCTGTCACGGTTACACCAACCCCAACTCCTGTTACTGTTGAAAAAGCTAAGGTTGTACCCTTAACAAGTATGAGAAAAACAATTGGAAGACGTATGGCTCAAAGTCTTCAAACAGCCCCCCAGCTAACTATAACAATGGAGGTAGACATGAGTGAAGCTGTAAAGTTTAGAGAACAAATAACGTCAGTAACAGAAAAGAAACTGAATCTTAGGGTTACCTACACGGATATTATAGTTAAGGCTGTTGCTAAAGCACTTAAAGAATTTCCATTTATAAATTCAAGACTTGAAGGAGATCAACTTAAACTTTTAGAGGAGGTTAATGTTGGTGTAGCTACAGCAGTAGAAGACGGGTTGGTTGTTCCTGTGGTTAAAAATGCTGATAAAAAGTCTCTGATAGAAGTAGCCTCAGAAATTAGAAGTTTGGTTGAAAAAGCTAGACAGGGTAAGCTTTCCATAGAGGATGTTTCTGGCGGAACTTTCACGGTTACAAATCTTGGTATGTATGGTGTTGATGTTTTTACACCTATTATTAACCCACCAGAAAGCGCAATTCTTGGAGTTGGAAGAATAGTTGAAAAACCTGTTGTTATAAATGGTCAGATAACAATCCGACCACTAACTGTTCTTAGTTTAACCTTTGACCATAGAGTTACAGACGGTGCTCAAGCAGCAGTTTTCCTACAAAGAGTTAAAGATCTCTTAGAAAAACCCGCCTTACTCTTTATTGAGTAGTTTTTTCTAAAAATTTTTTTGAGAACTCTACAGCCATAAAAGAGCTTCTTACAAAAGGAGCTGAGGCTACATATAAAAATCCGAGCTGATAAGCCTTTTTCTTATACTCCTCAAACTTTTCTGGTTTTATGTATTCTTTAACCTCTAAGTGTTTTTTTGATGGACGTAAATATTGGCCTATAGTAAAAATGTCGCAGTTTACTGAACGTAAATCCTTCATAACCTGAAATACTTCTTCGTCTGTTTCACCTAAACCAACCATTATACCAGACTTAGTAAAAATTTTTGGGTTTAGCTTTTTTATTTTTTCTAAAACCCTTAGTGAAGTTTTATAAGATGCTTTCGGTCTTACAATCGGGTAAAGTCTCGGAACAGTTTCAAGATTATGGCCTATAATATCAGGTGAAACATCCACAATTTTTTTAATACACTCATCTGAACCCTGAAAATCTGGAATTAAAACTTCTACTCTAGTGTTCGGGT
This sequence comes from uncultured Candidatus Bathyarchaeia archaeon, assembly GCA_964484995.1. Taxonomy (GTDB): domain Archaea; phylum Thermoproteota; class Bathyarchaeia; order Hecatellales; family Hecatellaceae; genus EX4484-218. Next base: position 37,741 of record CAZAHF010000003.1, read on the forward strand.
TTAGCTTTTTTATCTCCTCTACTGTTTTAACAAACTGGTTTACACCAAAATCTTCCAAGTCATCACGTGTAACAGAAGTTATAACAACATGTTTTAGTCCAAGTCTTCTAACAGCCTCAGCTACATGTTTTGGCTCTTCTGGATCTGGAGGTAGAGGATTACCTTTAGTTACATTACAGAATTTACAGTTTCTTGTACATATGTTTCCAAGGATTAGGAAGGTTGCTGTACGGTGAGCATAACAAATACCAATATTTGGGCATGCTGCATTCTCACAAATAGTGTGAAGAGATAAATCTTTAAGTAAGTTTCTCATCTCCTGAAGAACCTTTTGATCTGGAATTCTAGTCTTAATCCACTCTGGCTTTTTAACACTCATAAATGGTTTTCACCAACAATTCCTCTAAACTAACCCTTTTTACTTTAACATCAAAAGTTTCAGCAAAATACTTGACATATTTCTTTTTTACCTCTAAAACTGAAATTTCTCTTCCAAGAACTTCAGCCATGGAGGTAACATCTTTCCCTACCAAACCACATGGTACAATCATTTTAAAATACTTCATGTTTGGGTTTACATTCAAAGCAAAACCATGTTTTGTAACCATGGATTTAACCCTAATTCCGATAGCTGCAATCTTTTTATTTTTAACCCAGACTCCAGGAAAACCTTTAACTATCTCAGCATTCAATCCATACTCTTCTTTTAACATTTTTACAATGGACTCTTCAAGCTTCCAAACATAGCTGTGTATATCCAAACCGTAGCTTTTAAGGTCTAGGATTGGATATCCAATAAGCTGTCCAGGTCCATGATAGGTAACATCACCACCTCTGTCAACCCTATAAACCGCTATTCCCTTCTTTTTTAACTCTTCAACTGAAACAAGAATGTTTGAGAAGTTCCCACCCATACCAACAGTGAAAACCGGATGATGTTCTAAGAGCATCAAAACATCTTTTATCTTCTTTTTAAATCTATCCTCCCAAAATTTTTCTTGAAGATTTAAAGCTTCTTTATAGTCTATCAAACCTAAGTCTAGTAGGTAACACTCATTAAAGGTTTTTTCTTCCGCCACCTAAATCAGCCTTCTGCTACTTTAAAGTTAAATGAAGCTTTTCAAAGGTTTGAGGATTAGCATTGTTTTTAAGTTTTAGGTTAACCAAAAAATATACATCAAAGTAAAAAGATAATCTTTAAGTTAAAGAGTTTTTAAACCCAAGAAATTTGGGGGAGGGTATAACAATTAGTGTTGTAGAAAAAAATACTGATCTAACAGTTATTGGGGCAGGACCTGGAGGATATGTTGCTGCAATAAGAGCAGCTCAACTTGGTGGAAAAGTTGTTTTAGTTGAAAAAGAGGAAGTTGGAGGAGTATGTTTAAACAAGGGATGTATACCAACTAAAACCCTTCTAAGAACAACTGAGCTTTTAACCCTACTTGGTAAAGCAAAAGATTTTGGGGTAAATATAGACAGTTGGTCTGTCAACTTTAAAAAAATGTTGGAAAGGAAGAATCAAGTTGTTAAAAGGCTTGTTATGGGTGTAAAAACTCTCTTAAAAAGAAATGGTGTAGACCTTGTTTATGGTTCTGCTCAAATAGTAAAATCTGGTGAAATTAAGGTTTTAAGAAATGATGGTGGTAAGGAAGTTCTTAGGTCAAGGAAAATTATAGTTGCTACAGGCTCTAAACCAGCAAAACCACCTATTCCAGGTGTAGACACTACTGGCGTCTTAACTAGTGATGAGGTTTTTAAGCTTGAAGTTCTTCCTCAAAGTCTTCTGATTGTTGGTGGTGGCCCTGTTGGGTTAGAGTTTGCTCAAATTTTTTCTAGTCTTGGTGTTGAGGTTACAGTTGTTGAGATGCTTCCTCATCTACTACCAAACGAGGATGAAGAAATTGGTTTAATGCTTCATAAAATTATGGAAAAAAACGGTGTAAAAGTTTTTGTAAACACAAAAGTGACAAAAATAGGTGGAGAAAAAGATGAAAAACAAGTTTATCTTTTAGGTAAGAGTGGTGAGGATATTAAAAAAGCTGAAAAGGTTCTTTTAGCTGTTGGAAGAACACCAAACATTGAAGGTTTAGGTTTAGATTCAATCGGTGTAAGCTTTGATAAACGTGGAATATCGACAAACAACAAGATGGAAACAAATGTTTCAGGGGTTTATGCGATAGGCGATGTAGCAGGAAAGTTTTTGCTTGCTCATACAGCCTCAGAGGAAGGTGTTGTTGCCGCTGAAAATGCTTTAGGCTATGAGCGTAAAATAAATTATCGTGCAGTTCCAAGATGTGTTTTTACTGTTCCTGAGGTTGCTTGTGTAGGGTTAACTGAAAAACAGGCTAGGGAGGCTGGTTATAACCTTAAAATCGGGAGATTTCCGTTTTTAGCAAGTGGAAGAGCTTTAACCATGGATGAGACAGACGGCTTTATAAAAGTTCTTGTTGACGGTGATACTGACGAAATTTTAGGTGTTCATATTATTGGGCCTTTAGCCTCAGAACTAATTCCTGAAGCTGTTTTGGCTATAAACCTTGAAGCAACAACAAAAGAAATTATTGACACAATCCATGCCCACCCAACCTTAGCCGAAGCCTTAAAAGAAGCAGTCTTAGATGCTGAAAAAAGAGCAATTCACAAATAGAAACCTAAAACTCTAAATTTTAAAAAGATTTAACCCTGTAACCTCATCATATTCTCTTTCAAGAACAATATTCTTAACTTCTAGAAGAAACATTTCAGCTGAAAAAATTGTTGTTCCCTCATCTAAATGGCCTCCAAAAGTTTTTCCTTCTTTATCTCCAAGAACAAGATGAACATGAGCCATAATTTTACCCTTAAACTTTGAAATATTCCCTATACATGAAAGAATTTCTAGGGGAAAATCTAAACTAATTTTTGAATATTTTTTCTCCTTTTGGTTATAGTATTTTACCACAGCTTTTCTTACAGCTCCAACAACCCATAAAACTCCAGCTTCAACTCCTACTTTTTCAGCAAAATCTTCTATTGACTTTAAAAGGTCACCATCAGTTGGAAGTCTAACAACAAAAATTCTCCCTAATGCTCCCTCAAAAGATTTAGTCACAGTCATCTAAACCACCAATCTTGGTTTAATGATAATAGTTATACGTAATCTAACTTTAAAAGTTAACAGTTTTCACAGATGCTGTTTGCTTAGAATAGCAAGAAATAAAAATGTGGAAGCAATATGAAGGTGTTAGTTAACCACAACAAGAGTGATTTGGTTTGTTTAGTGGATGTTATACAGCCTTAATAACCCCTATGAAGAAAAACATGGAAGTAGATTTTGAAGGACTAAAAAGTCTTGTTGAATTTCAAGTAAAAGAAGGGGTTTCAGGAATCCTAGCTACAGGAACAACTGGTGAAAGCCCAACATTAACGTGGGATGAGCATGAAAAGGTTATTGAAAAGGTTTATGAGTATACTGGTGGAAGATGTGTAACCATAGCTGGAACAGGAAGCAATAACACTCAGGAAGCCTTAGAGGCTACAAGACATTCATGGGATTTTGGTGTAAAAAACTTTCTGCTTGTAGACCCATACTATAACGGGCCAAGTTCTCTTGAAATAAGAAAAGAATATATTGAACCTATAGCAAAAAGCTTTCCAGAAGCTCAAATAATTCCATACATAATCCCTGGAAGAACTGGAACCCAGCTTCTCCCTCATGATCTGGCAATTCTTCATAAAACACTTCCAAACGTTAACGCTGTAAAAGAGGCTACTGGAAACTTTGAAAACATGAAGCTTATAAGAAAACTTTGTGGATCTGACTTTGATATTCTTTCTGGTGATGATGATAAAACCTATCAGATGATTTTAGACCCGGAAATTAATGCTAGCGGAGTTATCTCTGTAACCTCAAATGTAGCTCCTAAAGCTGTTCAAGAATTTGTTGAAGCTTTAAGAACCAGAAACCTTGAAAAAGCTAATAGACTTCAGGAAGCTCTTAAACCTCTATTCCAGATAGTTACTGTTAAAACTGAGGAAGAATCTGGTTTTGGAACCGTTTCATGTAGAGCTAGAAATCCTTTACCCTACAAAGCCTTAATGAATATTCTTGGGATGCCAGCAGGCCCATGTAGACCGCCTTTAGGTAAGCTTACCAAAAAAGCTTTAAACGTTATTCTAAACCAAATAAAAATGGTTTATGAAAAAAACCCGGAAATTTTGCAGCCTATAGAGTCCTTTTTTGATGTTAAACTTGAGGAAAGGTTAAACAACAAAAGGTATCTTGAGGGATTATACTATGACAGATATTAGGATTTGTGTTGCTGGTGCTACTGGTAGGATGGGCAGCACCCTGATAAGGGAGGCTTTAAACAAGGGAGGATTTGAGATTGTTGGTGCTGTTGCTGCACCAAACGAGGAAACAGTAGGTAAAACTCTTTCTGAACTTGGGATTGCAAACCTAAACCTAAAAGTTGTTGGTGCAGATAGGTTAGAACAAGCCTTAAAGGATGCTGAAATCTATCTAAGTTTTACAACTCCTCAAGCTGAGGTTTCAAACATCCCTATAGTTGCTAAACATGGAATAAAAATTGTTATGGGAACAACAGGTTTAAACGATGAGCAGAAAAGAATTGTTGAAGATGCTGTTAGAGGGAAGGTTCCAGCTATCTTCTCCCCAAACTTTTCTCTGGGTGTAAACATCCTTTTTAAGATTATAAGTCAACTATGTAAAATTCTTCCAGCTGACTACGACATAAGCATAATTGAAGCGCATCATAAGGGTAAGGTTGATGCTCCAAGTGGAACAGCAAAAAAAATTGTGGATATAGTTTCTTCTATTAGAGGATACAAAGAAAAAGTTTATGGTAGGGTTGGAGTTAGCAAAAGAAAACCAGAAGAAATTGAGGTTTTTGCTGTTAGAGGTGGAGGTATTCCAGGTATTCATGAATTGGTGGTTGCAGGTCCACATGAAATAATAAAAATTGAACATTTAGCCTTCTCAAGAAGTGTTTTTGCTCAAGGAGCGCTTTATGCAGCTGAATGGCTGTATAAGCAGAAGGAGCCTAAAATATACAGTATGGAGGATTTGCTTGAAAACCCACTCTAACCCTTTTTTGGTGGTTAGATGAGAATTTCCGGGGTGTTTGAAGGGAGAGGTGGAACCCTTTATATTGATGGTGTTTCAAGCTTAGAATTAGCTGAAAAGTATGGTACTCCACTATATGTTTTAAGTGAAAAAAGGATTAGAGAAAACTATAGGCGTCTTTATAGAGCTTTAAGTCTTAACAGCAAAAACTTTAGAATTTACTATTCTGCAAAAGCAAACACAAATCTTTCAGTTTTAAAGATTCTTAGGGATGAAGGAGCCTATGTTGACACGGTAAGTCCTGGAGAAGTTTTTTTAGCCTTAAAAGCTGGTTTTCCCTCTGAAAAAATTCTTTTTACCGGAACAAGTGTTAAAGATGATGAGCTTAGCTTCCTTGTAAACTTAAACATCCCTATAAATGTTGACTCATTATCTCAGCTTAAAAGACTCCTAAAAATTAAAACTCCAAAATTTTTGTCTTTTAGAGTTAATCCTCAAGTAGAAGCGGGACATCATCAACACTGTATAACTGCTGGAAAAAATTCGAAGTTTGGTTTTTGGGAAACCGATGTTGTTGACGGCTATAGGATAGCTTTAAAGGCTGGAGTAGAAAAGTTTGGGATACATATGCATATTGGTTCAGGAATCCTGGAGGTGGAACCCTTTATATTGGCTATAAAAAAACTTTTAACCATAGCTAAAAAGGTTCATGAGGAAACTGGTATAACTTTTGAGCTTATAAATATTGGTGGTGGACTTGGAATTCCATACAAACCAAACGAAAAAGAATTAGACTTAACTCTTTTCTCAAATAATGTTTTTGGTTTTCTAAATAGAATGGTTAGGGAGTATGGTTTAGGGGAGCCTGTTCTTTGTATTGAGCCTGGAAGATATATTGTGGGAGATGCAGGGATTCTTTTAACAAAAGTAAACACTGTAAAGGTTACTCCATACAAGAAGTTTGTTGGTGTTGATGCTGGTTTTAATATGCTTATAAGACCTGTAATGTATGGTTCCTACCACCATATAGTTGTAGCTAATAAGCTGGATTATCCGGTTGAGGAGACCTATGATATTGTTGGTCCTTTATGTGAGTCCGGAGATTTTCTTGCTAAAGATAGAAGATTACCAAAAATTGAAGAGGGAGACCTTTTAGCTGTTATGGATGCTGGAGCCTACGGATACGTTATGAGTTCCCAGTATAACTCAAGACCAAGGGGTGCTGAAGTCTTGGTTATGGATGGGAAACATGAGCTTATTAGGAAAGCTGAAACTTTAGAAGATTTGCTTTTAGGACAAAAAATTGCAAGCTGGTTAACTTAACAGAAAAAAGGGGAAGAGGTGTTTGGTTCTTGGCTGGTTTAAAGTTTTGGAAGATGCATGGACTTGGAAACGACTATATAGTGGTAGATAATAGAGAAAACATTGTTGATGAGAAAGAAAAATCTAGTTTAGCTTTTAAACTTTGTAAAAGAAGATTTTCTGTTGGAGCTGACGGACTGATTTTTATTGAAGATTCAGCTGTAGCTGATGTTAAAATGAGAATTTTTAATTCTGATGGTAGTGAAGCTGAAATGTGTGGTAATGGGATTAGATGTTTAGCAAAATACTGTTATGAAAATGGTGTTGTGTTAAAAGAAGAGTTTAAAGTTGAAACTTTAGCCGGAGTTAAAACTGTTTGGCTACATTTAGATGGTAAAGAGGTTAGGTCTGTAAAAGTTGATATGGGTAACCCTGTTTTTGAGAGAAGACATATACCTATGGTTGGGGAGGGCTTATGCATAAATGAAAAATTTGAGGTTGGAGGTGAAGAGTTTAGGATAACATGTCTTTCTCTTGGTAATCCACATTGTGTTATTTTTTTGGATGAAATAGAAAATTTTCCGGTTGAAAAGTTTGGGCCGTTAATAGAAAACCATAAGCTTTTTCCTAGAAGAGTTAATGTTGAGTTTGTTAAAGTTCTAAATATGGAGGAGTTAAAGGTTAGGGTTTGGGAAAGAGGTTGTGGTGAAACTTTTGCATGTGGTACAGGTGCTTGTGCTAGTGTTGTTGCTGGAAGCTTACTTGGAAAGGTTGGTAAAAACGTTATTGTTCATTTGGCTGGTGGAGATCTAAGGATTGAATATTCTAAAAACGTGTTTCTTGAAGGTTTTGTTGAAAAAGTTTTTGAGGGTAGACTCTTCTAGAGGTGGTTCTGCTTTGGAGGAAGAGAAAAAGGCTTTTGCTGAGAGAGTAAAAAGACTTCCACCATATCTTTTTGCTGAAATTGAAAAAATAATTCTTGAGAAAAAAAGGCAGGGTGTAAACCTTATTTCACTTAGTATTGGAGACCCGGATCTTCCTCCACCAAAATTTATAATTAGAGCCTTAAAAAGGGAGGCTGCAAACCCGGAAAACCATAAGTATTCTTTTAGTCAGGGGGAGCCTGAGTTTAAAGAGGCTGTTGCAGAATGGTATAAACGAAGATTTGGAGTAAACCTAGATCCGGAAAAGGAGGTTGTGGCTTTAATAGGCTCTAAAGAAGGAATTGCAAATATTACTCGAGCTTTTATTAATCCTGGAGATAAGGTTTTAACTCCTGATCCAGCTTACCCTGTTTATGCTTATGGTGGAACAACCTTAAGTGATGGAACACCCATACCTATGCCTTTACTTGAGGAAAATGAGTTTAAACCTAACATCGAATTTTTGGCTTCCCAAAAAAACGTAAAAATGATATTTTTAAATTATCCAAACAATCCAACAGCAGCTGTTGTTGATAAAGATTTTCTTAAACAGATAGTTGAAATTGCAAAAGAAAACAATATGATTGTATGTTATGATAATGCTTACTCAGAAATATGTTTTGAAGACTATAAAGCTCCAAGTATTCTTGAAGTTGAAGAAGCTATGGAGGTAGCAATCGAGTTTCACTCATGCTCTAAAACATTCTGTATGACTGGAGATAGAATAGGGTTTGCTGTTGGAAATAGAAAACTTATAGAAGGGTTGGTTAAGGTTAAATCTCAAATAGATTCAGGTCCACCAAAATACATCCAAAAAGTTGCAGCAAAAGCTTTAGAAAGTTACCCTAAAAACGGTAAACAACCAAAACATGTAAAAGAATTAAATAAGGTCTACGAGGAAAGAAGGGATACTTTGGTTAAGGGACTGGAAAGTTTAGGAATAAAATGTAGAAAACCAAAAGCAACATTCTATGTTTGGGCAAATATTAAGCAAAGCTCGATAGAGTTTACAAAAAAACTTTTAGATGTTGGAGTTGTGGTAACACCGGGAATAGGTTTTGGTAGATATGGAGAAAATTATGTACGTTTTTCTTTAACAAGACCAAAGGAGGAAATAGAAGAAGCATGTGAAAGAATGAAAAAGATTCTTTAACCGCCTTATAAAGTTAAGCCTATCCTGTTAATTGCAAACTCTTTATGGCCTAAAATCTCTGATTTTGTTTTCTTCCCAGATGCAACCTCTAAAAGACATCTAAATATTCGGTTTCCAGCCTTATTTATAGATTCATCTCCTTTAAGAACAGGGCTTACATCTACATCTATATTATCCTTCATGCTCCCGTAGGTTCTTGGATTACCCGTAACTTTTACAACAGGAGTAATTGGTGACCCTATAGGTGTTCCAAGTCCTGTTGTAAACACTATAAGCTGGGAGCCTCCAGCAATTATCCCCGTGATTGATTCAACATCATGCCCAGGGGTATCCATTATATACAAACCCTTAGATTGTGGTTTTTCCCCATACTCTAAAACTCCAACTATTGGTTTGTGTCCAGCTTTTTCTATTGCTCCTAGTGATTTTTCTTCTATTGTTGTTATACCGGCTTTTATGTTACCTGGACTGGGGTTTGCCCCCCTTATATCGCCCCCCATCTCCACAATCTTTTTCTCTAATCTATGGACGATCTTAAGTATTCTATCAGCTACATCTTTGTTTACAGCTCTTTTTACCAGTAAATGTTCTGCACCTATTAGCTCTGTTGTTTCACTTAATATAACAGTTCCACCACCATCTATTATCATATCAGCTGCAACACCAACAGCAGGATTTGCTACTAAACCTGAAGTTGTGTCAGAGCCTCCACACTCAACACCAACCACTA
>CAZAHF010000004.1:0-42124 GCA_964484995.1 uncultured Candidatus Bathyarchaeia archaeon
ACTGAAAAGTACTTAAATACTTGTTAAAGACAAAATACTTTAAGTGTAGTTTAAGAAAGTTTAAATTTGAACAGAATTAGGGTAAAAGAAGAATGACATTACTCTTTTTTAAACGCAAGAAAAAGGAAGAAGAAGAGGTAAAAGGTAAAGATGAAAAAGCTTCTTCACCCACTACAATATCTCCAAGCTTAAAGATTGAGAAAAGCTTTAGTGTTGAAGATGTTAATAGAGCTAGAAGCGAATTAAGAGTTTCAAGTGTTGAAAAAGAAATTTTAAGTGAGAGTTTAACAAGACTTTATGAGGCTGCTGCTGAGGGAAGAATTACACCTGAAGAAAGAGACCGTCTAGTTGCAAAATATAGAGAACAGCTCTCAAAAATAGACTCAGTTTTGGACTATAACCAAAAAATCATTAGTCTTTATGAGCTTGAGGAAACTAGAGCTGAACTTGTTAAGATGTTTCAAGAAAAGTTTCAGGAGGTAAATACAAAAATAGAGGAGATTAGAAGAAAACTTGGCTTAACACCAAAACATGTAACAGAGTTAAAGTTAACTCCAACCCCAACACCAAAACCAGTAGTTAGAGAGTCAAAACCCTCTGTTACCCATGAGAAACCTTCACCTCCACCAAGCCCAACACCTAGAAGAAGTAAGGCTGATGAGGAGCTTGAGAAGCTAAGACAAGACCTACAAAAAGAGTTAGAAAAACTTGAGCAAATAGAGCTTGAAGGATAAATTTTTACAGAAACCTATTCTATTTCATGGTAAAATAAGAGTTTTCTAGTTTTCTTTGTGGAGGTTTATTTGTTGGATTGGCGTGAAGATGCAAAAAAGAAGGCTGCTGAAGAGGCTGTTAAACTTGTGAAAGACGGGTGGGTTGTTGGTTTAGGAAGTGGAAGTACAGTTGCATATGCAGTTTTAAGTTTAGGTAAAAGAATTAGGGAAGAAAAGCTTAATATTAAGGTTGTTCCAACTTCCTATCAGATTTTTTTTCTAGCTTTAAACGAAAAAATACCTGTTACAACACTTGATGAGAATCCAAGAATAGATTTTACGATTGATGGTGCTGATGAGGTTGATAAAAACCTGAACTTGATTAAGGGTGGTGGTGGAGCTTTAACAAGAGAAAAAATTGTTGCTTTTGCATCAGAAAAGTATGTGGTTATTGTTGATGAAACAAAGCTTGTTAAAAAGCTTGGTTTAAGATTTCCTGTTCCTGTTGAAGTTTTACCTTTTGCTGTTTCTTTTGTTACCAAGGAAATTGGAAAGTTTTGGAGTAACATAAAAATTAGGGAGGGAAAGGGTAAGGTTGGACCTGTAATTACTGATAATGGAAACTTTATTGTTGATGTATATTGTGGTGAAATTGATAATCCAAAAAGTGTTGAGGAAAAATTAAAGAGGATACCTGGTGTTGTTGAAACTGGGCTTTTTATAGGAATAGTTGATATGCTTTATGTTGGAAAAAAGGATGGTAAAGTTGAAGTTTTAACTAAAGTTTAGCTTGTGCAAAAGATTTATCTATAAGAAAAAAATAACCAAACCTAAAACTATGGATGTGAAGAAAAATGGTTGAAGTAAAAGTTGATCATGAAAAATGTAATGGCTGTGGAACCTGTGTTGAAGTATGTCCAGTCTCAGTCTATGAGCTTCAGGATATAGGTGGAAACAAAAAGTCTGTTCCTGTAAACCAGGATGCATGTATTGTCTGCAGATCATGTGAGGTTCAATGTCCAACACAAGCAATAACAGTAGTAGAGTAGAACTCTAACAGTAAACCATAGCCTGCTAAAGACAGCTTAATAAAACTAAACTGTTAACCAAGAATTTTTTATGGTTAAGGTAAATTTAACTGTCAACGTTTACCATACCATCCTCCTTTTAAATACAGGTAAGCATTTACAGCAGCTGTTATTCCTTCACCTACAGCAGTTCCTATTTGTCTAACATTTCCAGTAACATCTCCAGCAGCATAAACTGCTTCAAGGTTTGTTTCTTGTTTTCTGTTTACAACTATAAAACCTTCTTTATCCACAAGAACACCAGCTTTTTTGGCTAACTCGCTTTGAGGTTTTTCACCTACATAAATAAAGACCCCGTCAACTTCAACAAGCCTTTTTTCTCCTGTTTTATTGTTAACCACAAGTATCTTCTCAACAAAATCCTTTCCCTCTATCGATTTTACTTCACTATTTAGAATAAGCTCTATATTGCTGTCTAAGACTCTTTTTTTAAGAATCTGGTCAGCTCTGAAGTCTTCTCTTCTATGTATAAGGGAAACTTTAGAGGCTAAATCTTTAAGATATAAAGCTGCAGCAATAGCTGAGTTTCCACCACCAACAACAGCAACTTTTTTATCTTTAAACAGAGGGCCATCACATGTGGCACAGTAGCTTACCCCTTTTCCCCTAAACTCTTCTTCTCCAGGTATGTTAAGCTTTTGATGGGTACAGCCAGTAGCTATAATTATGGCTTCACATGCATAGGTTTTGTTTGTTGTTTTAACCTTCTTTACCTTATTTTTTAAATCTAATTCTGTGACTGTTTCCGGGGTTTTTATTGTTGCTCCAGCTTCTTCAGCTTGTTCACGTATTTTTTCCATTAACTCAAATCCTGATATTTTTTTAAATCCAGGGTAATTTTCTATTATTGTTGCTTCAGAGGCTAAACCTAGGGTTTCACCTAAAACTAATGTTTTTAAGCCAAATCTTGCGGAGTAGATTGCAGCTGAAAGTCCTGCTGGACCTGAACCAACGATTATTATGTCATAATGTTCCTCATCCATTTTCATAACATTTGTATGGTTTTAGAGATTATTAAGTTGCTCTCAAGCTTTTTATGCTTATATAATGCTTGTATAGTTAATAAGTATGGAAAACTGGAAGGCGTTTGGATTGTTTAGGTTTAACTAAAAACTGTGGTTGGTGAAGAGGCTAATTTGACTATCTTACGGTTTGATATGCTTGGCAGCCCAAACATAGGAATTTTTTCTCTTGCAACAGACAAGTTTGCAATAGTGCCCGTTGGTTTAACTTCAAGAAAAATTGAAAGAATAAAACGTGTTTTAAAGGTTAAAGTTTTAAGTTTAGACCTTGCTGAATCTAAGCTTGCTGGTGTTTTAGCTGCTGCAAACTCTAATGGTATAGTTTTACCTCACTATGTTCCAGATGAGGAGGTAAATTTTCTTAAAAAGAATCTTGATGTTAATGTTGGAAGAATTGAGAGTAGGAAAACAGCTTTTGGAAACCTTATTTTGGCTAATGATTATGGGGCTCTTGTTTCTCCAATTTTAACAAAAAAAGAGATTATGGCAATTAAAGATATTCTTGATGTTGAAGTTTTTGTTGGAAGTTTAGCTGGTTTTCCGTATGTTGGCTCTGTTGCTGTAGCAACAAATAAGGGTGTTTTAGCTCATCCAAACATTTCAGATGATGAAAAAGAGTTTGTTTCAGACCTTTTAAAGGCACCAGTTTGTCTAGGGACAGTTAATGGTGGAGTTTCTTTTGTTAGTAGTGGGATAGTGATTAATAGTTATGGGGCTTTGGTTGGTTCTCTTACAACAGGTCCAGAGTTAATGGCTATATCTACCATTCTTTAGGAAAGGGTTTAATCTTGAAAAGGGGTATCCGGGAGGAGAGGGAGCTTATCCATAGGCTTGACAGCTTAGGATTTGCTGTTTTACGTGCTCCTGCTTCTGGGTCTAGAACAAGACTTGATAGACCGGATATTTTAGCTGGAAGAAAAGGGTTTATTTTAGCTATTGAGGTAAAAACCTCTAAAAAAGCAACCTTCTATATTAGGAAAGAGTCTGTTGACCAGCTGGTTAGGTTTTCTGGTAGGTTTGGTGCAAAACCTTATGTTGCTATAAAGTTTAAGCATAAAGGTTTAGACTGGTTTTTAATTGAGCCTGAAAACCTAATTAAAACTGTTAAAGGCTATAAGGTTACATTAAACCATGTAAAAAATAAGGGTAAAAGCTTAGAGTCTATTGTTACAAGAAGTCTTGCAGAATACATTTAACGTTAGCTTCTCTCAACACCAAAAACAGATTCCTTACTAAGATCTAGAAAAACTTCCTCTTCATTATGATAGCTTAAAACTATCCTTTTATTCTTAGTAACCTCTCCTATAACGTCTGCAGTGTAACCATGACTCCTAAACAGAGTTAAACATTCCCCAGGTTTATCTGTAGAAACCAAGAAACTTAAGGAGGGGTAGGATGTAAGCCAGAACAACCAGTCTGCGTTTGCTGGTTTAGGGATTTTTTCAATATCTATCCATACACCAACACCACTAGATTCACAAAACATTGCTATTGAACCTAAAAAACCAGGTGAGCTAATATCTCTTGAAGCTGTAACTAAATCTTCTTCGGCAGCCTTAACCATAGCTTCTAAAAGTTTTTTAAGCTTATCAGCTGGCTTATCTACAACACTATCAAAACATCTAACCCAACCTTTTTTTCTAAAGCCTCCCTCCAAGTCAATAGCTAAAACAAGCTTATTTCCGGGAGAGGCTGTACTACTTGGAATAACTTTTTTTGCAACTCCAACTAAACCAGCATCTACAGAGTCATAGGTTGAGTCTGGGTGGGTGTGAATCTTTAAAACTTTTAACTCGTATTTGTTAATGGCTACTTTAATTCCTTCAACAATCTTTTTTCTTATTTTTTGTGAATTTGAGGATATTACAGCTATGTAACCAACTGGTTTTGCTCCCTTAGCAACCACATCATTAACATTTACAAGAACAGAGTAAAAGCCTGCAAGCCATGGGTCATCTTTTGTAAGCTCTTCTGTTATTCCATCAGAAGTAACAACTATTTTATAGTCTTCAACCTCAAACCAACCAGCATCATCAAACTTACATTTAGCATCAAAAATCTTTGCAAGCTCCCAAACACAAGCTTTTCTTGTAAATCCACGGTAACTTTTTACTTCTTTAACAATTTTTTGAAGAAATTTTTTAGCATCCATTTTGAAGGATTCACACTATAACTGTTTTATGGTTAGTTTTTCTTGAAGTTTTGGGTTGTCTAACTTTAAAACTTTACCTAGTTTCTCCTTTTTTATTGTTGCTCCAGCTAAATCAAAAACCTTTTTCGCTTTCTTAATTACTACAGCATCACTACTAGCAACTACATCACCAAAACCTAAAACCTGGTTATCAGCTTGTTTAACAGCAGAAGCATCTCCAGTTAACCTAAACTCTAAAAGAGTTTTTCTTGTTAGAGATGCAAGCTCACCACTATGACTTACCTGTGAATCAAAGAAAAATTTTACCTCTTTAACCCTGCTTTTAAGTAAGGTTTTAGCTAGAAGTTTTAAAGCTTTTAATGTTGTCTGAGTTGGTTTATGTTTACCATGAACAGCTGAAAGGTCACGGATAAACCCATCATCACAAAGAATTATTGGCTTATCTTCTAAAACACTTTCAATAGTGATAAGAGTATTATAGCCATCAACAGCCAAAACCTTCCCTAAAACAAACTTTTGAGAAACAATTTTTCTTTGGTGTTTTTTAGCCTCCTTTCTCCCATAAACACATCTATAAAGCAGAAGTCTAAAAAGCCTGTTAAGCTGATATCTGTCTCCAACAAACTTTAATGCACTCTCCCTTTTATAGCCTCTATCTAGAAGATACCTAAAATCTTGAATTGCATTTTTTAACTCTAAACCCAAACCTAATACATCCAAAGAGTTTAATCTAGGATGTAAATGGCTGGACGGTAGGGTTCAGCTAAACTTCTTCTACCTTTTGGATCAAAAACATCTGGAGAGTCCTCCCTAAAAACCTCTACCTCCGCCTTAAACTCTCTTTCAAAAAAGTTTTTTGCATCTAGAAGATACTGGTATTCGTTAAGAAAACCAACTTTAAGCCTTCTTTCTAGAAGCTCCTCAGGCATCTTTAAGCTTTCATCTATAACTTTACCTATAAATTTAGCTGCCTCCCCACCCATTTTTCTTATCTCAGGCTGAGTCATAAACTCCCTTATAACTTCCTTACTTAAAGATCCACTCCTACGTTTTTCTAAAATTTTAAGATAAACCTCCCACTTCCATCCTGCCGCAACATAGTAACAGATTTTTTTAGGTTGAACCTCTAAAACTCTAAGAATATTTTTTGTATCCTCAACTAAAACATTAATAAGCTCCTCAGCCTCTTCATCCTCTAAACTAACTTTTTCTTCTTCGTATCTAGGCCAGCTAGCTGTTGATACAAACCCTTTCTCTCCAAGTTTTTCCCATAACTCCTCACAAAGATGCGGGATAAATGGTGCTAGAAGTTTAACCCAAACCTTTACAGCCTGAAGAACAGTTTTCCTATGAGGTTTTTTAACTCTTCTCATATACCAACGAAAATCTTTCCAAACCTCGTAAAGAGCTGTCTCCAACGCTGTTCTTGTTTTTAGGTTTTCTATACTCTCAGAAACTTTTTTAATTCTTTTTTGAAGAACACTTAAAAGCCATTTTTCAAGATGACCTTCCTCCCCCTCCTCTTTAAGATTGTTAAATTCTAGAATGTATCTGTATAGTGAGTTTAGATTACTTGAGACTTCTTTTAGGCTTGCTGCTCTCCAGTCAGGGTCATCCATACCTTCAGCAGCAAGCAAAACTACACATCGAGTTATGTCAGCACCAAAGTCTTCAACAGCCTTCCTTAAAGGTATAAAGTTTCCTTTTGACTTATGCATCTCCTCCCCTTCAACTCTCATAAACCCGTTTACACTTATGGCTTTAGGCCAATGTTCAGGTGGGAAAAGAGCTGCATGATGAAAAATGTAGAAGGTTAGATGGTTTGGAACAAGGTCTTTTCCAGAATTTCTTAAGTCAACCGGGTACCAGTATAAAAATTCCTTTCTAATACTCTCCAAAACCTCCAGGCTTAAACCTGTTTTTTCAGCGATTTTTGCTGTTTCACCAACACCATAAAAAACATAGTCAAAAAATTCTTCAGTTAACTTTTCAGCTGGAAGGTTTAAGGCTTTAATATGCTTGTTTATCGTGTAAAAAGCCATGTAGACTGTTGAATCACTTAAAGTTTCAACAATCCATTCCGGAGCCCAAGGTAAAGGTGTACCTAAACCTGTTTTTCTTGTGCAAGCCCAATCGTGAAGCCAGTCTATAACATCTTCAAACCATTTTCTTGCTTCCTCAGGGTAAATTTTCATTCTTGAAAGAAGCTGTTTAGCCAGCTTTTTCCATTCAGGGTTTGAATAGTTTAAAAACCATTGGTCTCTAAGAATCTTAACCAAACATTGAGTTGTACATCTACAGACAACTCTTTGAGGAAGCTCCCACATACTATCCATAAGCCCTTCTTGCCTAAAATCTTCAACAAGCTGCTGTTTAATTTCAGAAACAAGTTTTCCAGAATATTTTCCACAGTTTTCCCTCATAACACCCTTATGAAACTCCTTTTTATAAACTATCTTTGTAGCCTCCTCAGCCTTAGGGTCGTTTTGATCCTTTATCTCCATTTTTTCCACAATTTCAACAGCTGGATACTCCCCAAAATCTTCAACTTTAATCATAGGAATAGGCTTAATTTTTTCAACTTCCTCGACTGGAATACCGAATTTTTTAAGTAGCTCTGGGTTTTTTTGTAGGTCTCTTAATGCAAGCCAGTCGTAAGGTGCATGGGCTGGAACACTATAAACAACACCTGTTGCATTAGATGGGTCTACAAACCAGCCTGGAAGTATAAGTATATCTCTGTTTTCCACAGGTTCCTTACATGTTTTACCCATTAAATCTGAGCCTTTAAATTCCCTTAAAACTTCAACTTTTTTTAGCTGCTCCTTAAGTTTTTCAGCAGCTTCTCTGCTTATTATCCATTTTTCATTGTCTACTGAAGCTTCAACATAGGTTGCGTCTGGATTTAACCATAAGTTTGTAACTCCAAAAACTGTTTCAGGTCTAAGAGTTGCTGCAGGAAGCCATTTATCTTCAAACCTAAACTTTACAAGAGTATATTCTTCAGGAATAACACCGCTTCCTTCAAGTCTATCCGCTTCACCTGTTGGGCTTTCACATTTTGGACACCAAACTACAGGATGGGTTCCTTGAATAACAAAGTTTTTTTGTTTAAGCTTTAAATACTGCCATTCAACAAAACGGCTAAAAGTTGGACAGTAAGCAGAAGTATGAAATTCTCTTCTCCAATCCACAGATAAACCAAGCTTTTTTACAGCTTCTCTATTATAGTCTGTATAATATTTTGCCATATAGACTGGTTCTACAAACTTTTTTAGTTCTTCTTCAGGAACACCATCAACAACCTTTAAAGCATGAATAAACTTCTCATCACCAAGCTTAATTCTTTCAGAAGCACCAGCAACAGTTTCACCTGTCCAATGCCAAGCCCACGGAAAAAGAACATTAAACCCCTTCATCCGCATATATCTAGCATAAACATCAACTCTTGAAGCTGAATACCCATGACCAACATGGAGAGGGCCGCTCATATAGGGGAAGGGGAAGGTAACAAAACATTTTGGTTTACTCCAGTCAGGCTCAGCTTCAAAAATTTTTGCTTCACTCCATCTTTTCCGCCATTTTTCCTCTATGAGTTTCCAATCAAGAAACTGCAAACCTACCCCTCCACAAAAAACTTTTCTCTTAAAATTTTTTCAGCAGCTTCTAAGGCTTCTAAAGCTTTTTCAGGGTTTAGGTTTCCTCCCTGACCAAAATCAGGTTTTCCTCCTCCACCACCACCAGCAATTTTTGCTACTTCTCCAGCAAGTTTTCCAGCGTTTACTCCAACATTTAAAGCCTCCTCTCCAACCATAACAACAAGCCTTATCTTCTCTCCTTCAGGAACCATAAACACAACAACCAAACTTGGCTCCAACTTTACAAGCTCAGATGCAGCTTTAATTGCTGTTTCAACATCCATTAAACTTGTAATCTTTCCCAGAAGCTTTACCCTACCAACCTGTTTAATATCTTTCAGCATAGTAGAGGTTAACTGTTTTGCTAAAGTCTCCTTTAACCTTTCAATATCCTTCCTAAGACTTTTAACCTCACCTATTAATGTTTTTACAGCTTTTTCTGTTTCTTCAACAGGGCAACCTATAGCTTTAGCTATACCCTTAAGTTTAGCCTCAGTTTGCTGAATATGGTTAATAGCTGCAGAACCAACAGCAAAAAATATTCTTTCAACCCCATCCTGAATTCTTTCAGTTCTAATTATTTTTATTAAGCCCACCTCACCCGTAGTTTTACAGTGGGTTCCTCCACATGCTTCAACATCCCAACCTTCAGTTTCAACAATCCTTAATTCTTTTCCGGGAACAACTCCACCCTGATAAATTCTAAACCCATACCTTGACTCCGCAACTTCTCTCGGAAGCCAAAATGTTTTTACTGATAAATTTTTTGAGATAACCTCATTTGCAAGCTTCTCTATTTGTTGAACTTGCTCATCTGTTAACCTAAGATAATGGGAAATATCAAGTCTAGACCTTTCAACACCTTTTGTTGCTCCAGCCTGCCAGACATGATCCCCTAAAACCCTACGTGCAGCTCCGAGTAGAATATGGGTTGCTGTATGGTTTTTCATTAACCCTAAACGTCTATCCCAGTCAACTAAACCAGTAACCTCAACACCTTTAACAGGAGTTTTTCCTTCAACCTTATGAACAACAACATTTCCAATTTTTTGAACATCAACAATTCTTGATTCAAATCCATCCCATTTTAAAACTCCTGTATCTGCAGGTTGTCCTCCTCCTTCAGGATAAAAACATGTTACATCCAAAACTACATATTTGTCTGCTAAAACATCTAAAACTTTAGCTTTAAACTCTTTAAGGTAGGGCTGCTCATAAAAAAGAAGTCTTGTTGAAGGTAAACTTTTTGCTTTTTCTTCAATTTCAGGTTCTACAACCTTTTTTTCTGTAGTTATGGTTGTTTTTTCATGAAGTTTTGCAACTTGACTGTAGAAGTCATCTGGCACCTCAACCTTAACATTCATCTCTTTGGCTAGCTGGGAAACATAGTCTGGAGTTAACCCGTGAGAATCATAGAGGGTTATAAGGTTTTGAGTTGGAATTGTTTGAAGACCTTTAGCTTTAGCTTCAGTAACAACCTTTTTAACTAACTGTTTTCCTCTTTTTAAGGTTTCCTTAAACCTTTCTTCTTCAACCCTAACCATATCAAAGATTATATCAGCTTTTTCCTTGTATTCTGGAAAACTTTTTGAAACTTCATTAAGCTGAAGACTCAAAACTTCAGTAAGAGGAACTTCTAAACTTAAACTATGCATATTCCTTAAAATTCTTCTTATAAGTAGACGTGCAAGATAACCTGCTTCAGCATTTGAGGGTACAACACCATCTCCTAACATAAAAATTAGGGTTCTACTAAAATCTGCAATAGCATAAATTGTCTCCATTGGAACCATAATTTTTTCTAGT
Source organism: uncultured Candidatus Bathyarchaeia archaeon (assembly GCA_964484995.1). Lineage (GTDB taxonomy): Archaea > Thermoproteota > Bathyarchaeia > Hecatellales > Hecatellaceae > EX4484-218. Next base: position 10,420 of record CAZAHF010000004.1, read on the forward strand.
TCAACTACAGGTATACCAACTTTTTCCGCTATTTTAGCTCTTAACTCCCTAAGACTTTTTCCAGCTTTAAGCTCCATTAACCCAGCAAGCTTTGAAGCTTCAACAAAAATTTTTTCTTCTGGAGGTTTAACTCCAGTCCAACTTCTAAGTTTCTGAATAACTGACCCAAAAACCGCATCATAGATTGTTGGGGTTCTACTTGTAAGCCAAACTATTCTTTCAAGCCCATAACCAGTATCTACTGTTTGAATTTTTAAGGGGTGAAGTTCACCATCTATCTGCTTATAATGCATAAAGACAAGTGTTGCAAGCTCAATACCTCCAACAACAACCTCAAAGTCTTCCCCAGCATTTCCACCACCAGCCCACATATCCTCAATAAAATTAATTTTTTCCGGGGGAATACCTAACTCTTCAGTAAAAAACCTGTAGCAAAAAGCAACTGTTTCATTATTCCAGTAAACATGTTTTTCTGGCGAGTTAAAAGCATGATGAGCCATCATCTCAAACTCTGTTAGATGACGTCCAGATTTTCCTATAAGATCTATGTCTGTAAACCTTACACATGGTTGAGATATTGTTAACGGATTGGCTGGTGGAGGGATTATTCCGTCTGTAACCCAAGGCTGAAAATCATAGATAGACGCTCCAACCAAATATACATCATCCCGCCATCTAGCAACAATAGGATACTTCCCAATTCTTTTATGTCCATTTTTTTCAAAGAAAGAGAGAAACTTTTCTCTAGCCTCAATTATCCCAAGCTTAACCTGGGTTGGAGGATTATCTATAAAGGTGTAGCTAACACAAGGTTGATCTCCACAATAAGGGGAGTCCGGGTTAAGCGTCCAAAAACTTCTACCACATGAAGCACATTTTTTTCTGGTATAACCTTTTTCCCTAAAGATTTCAACCTCATAAATTGTTGGAAAGATTCTCAACCTCCATAGGGTTAAACATGTTACCCGACTGGTTAAACATTGTTATGGTTATAGTCCTTAACCTTAAATTCTAGCCTCAAATATTTTTAGGTTTTAGGTTTAAGGAAAAGTTTTGCCGTCTCTACATAAACATTAGCTGTATCAACTACAGAGTCAAGTTTAACATACTCGTTAGCTGCATGTTCGTTTCCACCTTCTGGACCAAGAGTTACTGTTGGAATTCTAGCTTTATTAACCAAATAGTTTTCATCCCCAACACAAAAACCAAAAACTTTTCTTGGTTTAACACCTTTAACTCTTAAACAGGCTTCTTCCACAACCCTAACAATTAAATGTTTTTTACTGATTAGGTAAGGCTTCATGTAGGGGGTTGGTCTCTTAAAAAGTTTAACCTTAAACTTAGACTTTAACTTAAGTTTACTAATTAACTCTACTATCTGTCTTACAGCATCTTTTTCATTTTCACTAAGCTTAATTCTTCTATCCACAATAATCCTACATGAGTCTGGGGTTGACAAAAATTCTGTTCCACCACTCAAAGCTAAAACAGTAAGATTTTTTCTACTGTTTAGAAACTTGTGAAGATTAAGAATAAACTTTGAAGCATCAACTAAAGCATTATCTTCAAAGTCTTGGGTTGTAGCATGACCGCTTCTCCCATAAACCATAATATCATAAACTAACCGTCCAACCTTCCCAATCTCCATTTTTTCTAAGCCAGTTGGTTCAGCTGAAACAGCAGCATCAACACCTTTAAGTTTACCAAGCTTAACCAGCGTATAGCATCCTCTAGAATAAAGCTCCTCATCACTTGTTAAGGCTATGGTTAAACATCCGGTAAGCTTCATTTTTAAAATTTTTTTTAAAGCAGCTAAAATAGCTGAAACTCCTCCTTTCATATCACATGCTCCAAGCCCATAAAGACGGTTTTTAATGGTTGTAGGTTTAAAAGGCGGATACTTCCATCCTTTAACAGGTTTTATGGTGTCTAGATGGCCATAAAAGAGTAGGTTTAATCCTTTTAGGCTAAATCTATAGTATGCAAAAACTGTCGGTCCGCATCCTTTAACAGGAATTTTTTCAACCTTAAAACCAAGTTTTGATAGATACTTTGTAGTGTAAGATGCTATTTCATGTTCGTTTCCAGTTATACTTGGAATTGAAACAAGTTTTTCTAGGATTGGTTTAACATCCTCAAGAAAAACTTTTTCAGATTCAAGTTTCAACTTACAATCTACTTAAACTCTATGCTTTCTTCTTTTGTTCCATCATCTGTTATTAAAAGAAAATCTACACCATCGCCACTTTGAACATCTCTTGAAACAGCAGCTTTTATACTTCTAAGAACAAGATTTTTCGCATCATTAATTGGAAGATCATCTCTGTAGTTAGCCTCTAAAATTCCTGTTGCAATTTCAGCGCCAGACCCTACACTAGCATATTTATCAGGAATAACTGAACCTAAGGGGTCAAGAACATAGAGATGAGATCCTTCACTATCAACTCCACCTATAATTGTTTGAGTTAACAAAGGAAAAAGTCTTCTTTCAAAAAGAAGGTTTGCAACAATTTTAGCTACAGCATTAACAGCAACAGGTCTTCTACACTCTAAAGAGTGAAGATTTGCGTATGCTGCAGCTTCTCTAGCTAAAATTTGCATATCTCCAACAAGACCAGCACATGCAGCTCCAATCTTGTCTGTTATCTTAAAAACTTTTTTTCCAGTCTTACTTAAAACAAGATAGCCATATGCAACTCTTTTTTCAGAAGCTAAAACTACACCATCCTTACAAACAACACCTACTGTTGTTGCTCCAGGAAGATATAGAAACTCACGAGCTGTTCTTTCTTTTTCCAAGATTAACCCCTTGAGAATTTATACAGTTCTCTTACCTATAAATCTATAGTTGACAAAAAATGTGTGGCTTAAGTTTAAGGGAAGTCTTAAACAAGATTTTTTGGGATAAACGTTTAAATGTTGAGGATTATGTTTTAACCTTTATTCATCGTGGTGCGGAAGGCGACAAAAAAACAATTTCATGTAAATCAATCATAAAAGTAGGGAGATCATGGTTTATCTACCGTAGCACAAAAAACATGGGAGAAGTTTTTATTCCCTACCATAGAGTTTTAGAGATAAAAAACATTAAAACAGGAAAAGTTTTGTGGAAGAAAGCCTCATAGGTAATTTTGGTGTATAAAAAATGGCCGCTCAAAAGTTTACTGTAGGTTTTATTGGATTAGGACGGATGGGTAAACCTATGGCTAAAAACATCCTAAAACACGGCTACCCCTTAATAGTTTGGAATAGAACAAAAAGCAAAACCGAGGAATTGGTACGTGAAGGTGCTCAACAAGCATCGACTCCAAAAAATCTAGCTGAAAAATCTCAGGTAATAATTACTATGTTAGCAAACCCATCATCAACTGAAGAAGTTCTACTTGGGGTTAACTCTTACCAAAAAATAGGTGTTTTAGATGGGTTAAGTCCTGGCAAAATAGTTGTTGATATGAGCACTAACATGCCTACTATAGCTAAAAAGTTGGCTGAACAGGTTAGAAGAAAGGGATGTGAGTTTGTAGATGCACCTGTTGTAGGAAGTGTTAAACCAGCTAGTGAGGGAACCTTAACAATTTTGGCTAGTGGTAAAAGGGAGGTTGTGGAAAAAATTACACCTTTACTTCAAACTATGGGTTCAAAAGTGTGGTATGTTGGTGAACAAAACGGGTTTGGTTGTAGTATGAAGCTGGTTATGAATCTTCATCTTAGTATTCTAGCTGCAGCTTTCTCCGAAAGCATAGCTTTTGGTGTTAAACTAGGTTTAGACCCAAAACTTATAGTGGAGATATTTAACAACAGTCTCTTTAAAACCTATGTTACAGAAACTAAAGGAACAAAAATATTAGAAGAAGATTATACTCCAGCATTTACTATAGAACTTATGGAGAAAGATTTAGGTCTCATAATCTCGTCAGCTAATGCTGTTAAAGCATCTGTTCCTTTAGGTTCGCTTATTAAACAGTTTTTTTCTACACTTATAGCTAACGGTAAAGGACAGTTAGACTATTCTGCTATAACAGTCTTCTACGAGCTTCTAAACAACACAAAAATATCTAAAAACTAGTGTTAAATTAATAAGTGTATTCCCAGAACCTCCCAAACAGCACCAACAACAAGTAAAACAAGAATTATAGGGTAGATTCTTCCAGCATCCTTCCAAGCCTCCTTAAAAGCTTCAAAACGGTTAGTCAACCTGTATCGGCTTGGAAAAAGTAACGATAGTCCTATGTTAACCCCGACAGCACTAGATAAAACATAGCCTCCCCACTCAAAGATAAGGGTTCCAACAGCAACAACCGTTAACGGTAAACTTTTAAAGATTTCATAGTAAAGAAGCCCTATCAACCAACCCCTATAAATAGACACAAGAATAGGTATAGGAAAAAATATTCCTGTTAAAGTTGTTGTTAAAAAGGCGCCTACACCAAAATTTGTAAGAAAGGTTAGTAGGATAGCTGTTAAAAGATCCCCTAAAACAATTGCCTGACCTACAGACTTAAGAGGTTCCTGGGTTAAAACATTTCTAATAACCTCTTCTCTTTCTGGTGTTGAATAAAACCCTAAAGGAACAGTAAAATAGCCAATAATAAAAGAGACTGTGTAAACAACAACCATAACAAGTAAAAGCTTTTTAATTCTTTTTATAACATTTAAAGCTTCCACAATCTAACAAACCAGCAAGTATAACTTAAAAGTATCTTTATCCAGAAAAACTTTAAAAAAGCCTAGGAAAAAGAATTTTTGGATGCGGGGGTTGCCAAGCCAGGTCAAAGGCGCAAGGCTTAGGACCTTGTCCCGTAGGGGTTCGTGGGTTCAAATCCCACCCCCCGCATCAGTCAACTTTAAAATGTGTAATGCACTGCACTGCAGTGTCATGCATAAGAGTTTTAAGGCTAGAGTTTTAGTTTAAGGGTTAAAATTTGGAATGGTCTTAACTTAACTTCCTCAGAGGCTTCTTTCTCCTTTTCCTCCATAATATTTGAAATTAAAATTTTGTCTGGTTTTTTGAAGAAGTTAAGCTTAAAACTCGTGTTTTCTCCAGATGTTTCATAGAATCTTAAAATAACACTTTCTCCATCCTCAGATTGTTTTAGGCAGGAAAGTATAACGTTTTTTGGAAGACTTAAAAATGAGAATTCTCTGCTTGGTAATGGTGGTTTTGTTTTTTCTTTTGTTTTTCCGTCATGATATACCGGGATTGGTGGGTTTGTAAAGGTTAAGGCTTTAATCCAAACCTCGTTTTCCTTCCAATCTCCATGGTGAGGGTAGAGAGCAAACCTAAACTCATAATCTTTTTCAAGCTCCAATGCATCTTGAACAGGTGTTATTGGGCCCTTATCTCCATGCGAAATCAGGTTTACAGACCTTAAAAGTGTAAGATAAATATGGTTTTTGTTTATCTGATGTCCAGGAATTCCTTTGGTAAATATGGTAATACCTAACTGCTTATTTCCATATTCAATCCAGTCTTCCATAGGAAAGTCTCTGTTTTCACATCTACGTTTAACAACCCCAAAAGCTGTATTCGCAAAATATTCTCCTTCAAAGTTTATGTTAAAGTTAGCTCTAAACCTAACATGTGGAAAACTGCTTCTAAGCTTTACCTTAACTTCAACCCAAGGAATATCCTTAAAAACTGTAATCTCCTTTTCAATATCCATAAGCTTTTGACGATAAAATTCTACACCATAATGTTCCCTAAGCCTATAAGGCCAAAAACAACCGTAAACTTCTTCCTTAAACTTAGCTTTTTGGCAGATGTTACTTTCTTCAATTTTAAAATCTTCAACCCTAAAAAGAGGCTTGTTTGGTGAAGTATCTCCCTCAGCCCCAATAACCCCAACCAAATCTTTTGAAATATCCCTATGACTATAAACACTTCCAACCTCATTTTCCAGCTCCAACCTAAACTCTTTTACAACCTCATAGCCTTCTCTATTAAAAATTCTAGATTTACCATCAAGCGGATTAACTCTAACATTAACATAGGAGTTTCCAATAAAACTTTTACCATAAACTCTTCTTCTTCCACCAACTCTATTGGCTGCCTGATTTCTTAAAATCCTACAGACTTTATAGCCTAAAGGTGGAATTTCAACAATAAACCCAATTTTAACCTTTCTAAGACAACCATTATTATCTCTGTCTTCCTCAACTATCTCATAGTCTACATTTTCAACAGCTACATTCTCAACTTTTTCGTTTAACCCAAACTCTAAATCTTTCTCCACATAACTCTTAACCCTAAAACTGTTTGGATTAAAAACAACAATAGCCTCCTCATCAAAATTTATCTTAGACACAATATACCGTAATGATTCTTCTAAGGTTAGTGTAAGATTTTCTTCTAACCATCTAAAATGCTCTTTAACCTCCTCAAAAACCTCATCAATAGAGGTTCCGGTTACTGTGTCATGAAAAGCTATAAAAAGAATTTTTTCCCATGCTTCACGAAGCCTTTGTTTAGGGTAAGGCTTACCTAAAAGCCAAGCAATTGTTGCAAACTTTTCTGTGTTTAAAACTAGGTTTTTAACCTTAAAATACTCAAGCTTAACCCACATTCTTGTACTCCAAACACCATCAAAAACCCTCTCACCACCATACATTTCACCCTCTAAAGTCTCCAGTTTATCTGCCTCTTTTTCCACAGCCTGAAAAAAATCTTCTGGAAGAGCCATTACAATTTCATGGTTTGGGTTTTCTCTGTTAAAATCTTCTATAGCCTTTAATACTCTCTCAGGAAACGGACAGCTTCCTATTCCACAGGGCATAAGAATGTTTTTTGTTGTAGCATAGGTTTTTAATTCTTCAATGTTTTCTTTAAGATATTCTGCAAAAAGCCCGACGTGGTAGCTGTGGGTTGAGGAGAAATAGTGGGCTAAAATTTTTGTTCCATCTAAACCTTTCCACCAAAACTCGCTTCTCCTAGGTTTTCTCTCTAAACCTCTACCAAAAGCCAGCCATTTATATCCTGCATCCCTATAAATTTGTGGAATCTGAGCGTTTAATCCAAAAGAATCTGTAATCCATCCAACTTTAACATCTAAACCAAGCTTCTCCTTAACATATTTTTTTCCATATAAAATTTCTCTAACAAAAGCTTCTCCACCTGGAAGAAAGGCGTCTGCCATAAGATATTGGCCATCAACAACTCTTATTCTGCCTTTTTTTGCTTCTTCCACAATTTTTTTAAAGAGTTCAGGTTGTCTTCTCTCAATCTCTATAAACTGGTAAGCATCTTCTATTCCAAACTTAAACTCTGGAAAAATTGAGCAAAGTACAGCAATCTGCTTAAAGATTCTTAGATTAATGTAAGAGTAGTCGTTTCTGTTAAATTTCCATACAACATCATAGTGGAAGTGGGGGAAAAAGTATATTTTCCATTTGTTTAAGCTGTTTTCTGTGCTATTCTTGTTTTTCAGTAAAGTCAGCCTCCTAACATGTTTAACCTTGATGATTTTTAAGGAGGCTTTAGAGCCTAAAATATTTTATTTTTAGCTTATACAAACCAAAAAATAAATCCTACTTCTAACAAAATTAGGTTTGTCTAAGTAGCAGCCACAAAAAAATAATGTTAGTAAGGATAGTGGTTATGAACCCTAGATTTGATGGCTCTCAAGAGAAAAAGAATGTTTGTGTTGTTATCCCAACCTATAATGAGAGGAGGAATATACTTCCCCTCATATTTTCTGTTAAAAAGGTTTTAGATGAGTGTAATGTAAATCCGTCTATTATTGTGGTTGATGATAATTCTCCTGATGGAACAGGAAAAATTTTGGATGAAACCTCAAAAAACATGGGTTGTTTACATGTTATCCATAGAAAGAGTAGGATGGGTTTAGGTTCTGCTTGTAAAGAAGGATTTAAGTATGCTGTAGAAAAACTTAATGGCGAAATTTTGGTTCAAATGGATGCTGACGCCTCTCATAACCCATCCTATCTACCAAGATTTTTAGAGAAGATTGCTGAGGGTGGTGAGGTTGTTGTTGGAAGCAGAAATATTCCAGGTGGAGGTATTGTTGGATGGAGTTCTAGTAGACGTATAATAAGTCTTTTAGCAAATAAAATTGCAAGATGGGTTTGTGGTTTAACAGTAAGTGATGCAACAAGCGGATACAAAGCTTTCACGGTAAAAGCAATAGAAAAAATTAATCAAAAAACAAACTGTAAGGGTTTTGATTTTCAGGTTGAAACTCTTTTTTGGGCTAAAAAATATGGACTTAAAATTGTTGAGGTTCCAATAGTTTTTGTTAATAGGAAGAAGGGAAAATCTAAGCTAACTTTTAAAGAGATTGTTAGATTCTTGTATACGTGTTTAATCCTTTTTACCAAAAGGTTTAGTTAGGTTGAATCTTCAAGAGGAATTTCTTAAAGAAAATTTTAGGATAGCTATTCTTCATAGTGCATTTATTGAGAGTGGTGGTGCTGAACGTGTAGTTTTAGATCAGCTTCAATCTCTTTACCTAAAAGGATATAAAATCGACTGTTACGGTGCAGTAGTTAACTATAAAAAATGTTTTCCGGATAGGATTAGCCAGCTGCCAATCAAACCTTATCTTATTAACCTAGATATATCCAAATTTTCGTATTCTACACTTTTACCTCTAACAATACTTTTTTCAGACTTTATTAAGAAGAAGCTTAAAGAATATGATGTTCTTCTATGTCATCATCAACCAGCACCATGGTTGGCCTACAAAACATGGGTAAACTACAGGGTTCCTTATGCATGTTATATTCACCATCCCCCACGTTTTCTTTATCCAAGACTTGTTGAACAAGAGCTTGGCTGGGGACATGATCCTGACAGAAAAGTTATAGAGTTTTTTGGTAAACGTTTAAGCTTTTTTAAAAAAGTAGACTTGTCTTCTATTTTAAATGCAAAAAAAGTTTTTGTTAACAGTAAAAGGACTTTAAGAGAGGTGGAAAAGATTTATGGAGTAAAACCAGTCTTATGTTATCCTGCTGTTGAAACTTTTCTTACTAAACAATATTCAACAAATGCTTTTTTTGAGGAAAAAATTTTTTCTTCTAAGTTTAAGCCCCCAGCTATCCTTACAACTGGAAGACATACTCCACATAAAAGGCTTGACTGGTTACTTTTAATCTTCAAAAAAATTCTTAAAGAGTTAGACGCTACTCTTGTTGTTGTTGGGTCTTTTCATTCAACCTATACAACAAAAATTAAAAGTATGGCTTCAAAACTTCAAATTCAAGATAAAACAGTTTTTACTGGTAGAGTTTCTGAAGATAAGCTTATAGACTACTATCTAAATTCTTCTGTTTATGTTTATCCTTCTCCAAATGAGGATTTTGGTTTAGGACCTGTTGAAGCTATGGGGTTTGGTCTTCCGGTTGTTGTTTGGGGTGATAGCTCTGGGCCTGATGAAACTGTGGTTGATGGTGTAACTGGTTTTAAGGCTGAACCATACAACCTAGAAGACTTTGCTCAAAAAACAATAAAAATTTTGGTTGATGAAAAGCTTAGAAGAAAAATGGCTAAAAATGCCTTAAACCATGTTAAAACAAACTTTTCTCTAGAAAGACACATAGAAACTCTAATAAAAAATCTGGTTCTATAACATAACCTTAATTAGATTAACCAGATGTTAGAGGAGTTTAATGTGTTTAAAAAAAGAGTTTTAATTATTGGCGGAACAGGAAAAATGGGTAGATGGTTTGCAAAATTTTTTAGAGGTAAAGGTTTTGAGGTAATAATTTCTGGCAGAAACCCTGAAAAAACTAGAAATGTAGCTAAAGAACTTGATGTAGAACATGTTTGGCCTTATGTTAAAGCAGCTAAAGATGTAGGTATGGTTATAGTCTCTGTCCCTATTGAAGCTACACCTCAAATAGTTTTAGAGGCTGCTTCCCACCTAAGAAAAGGAACAGTCCTTTTTGATCTTGCATCTGTTAAACATAAAGTTTTACCTGCATTAAAAAAAGCTCAAACCTATGGGGTTTATACTTTAAGTTTGCATCCCATGTTTGGGCCTGGTGCAGAAACAGTTAAAGGAAAAAATATTCTTGTTATCCCTGTTACAAGAAAAACTAAGGTTTTAGATTTTGTCTTAAAACCCTTCCTACTAGATGGAGCAAAAATTGTTTTTGTTAAAGATGCTAAAACCCATGATAAAATGGTTGCTTTAACCTTAGCCTTACCACACTTTTTAAATATGGTTTTTGGTAAAAGCTTAGCGTCTGTAAATATTAACCTAAACAAGCTTAAAAACTTTGGTGGAACAACATTTAGACTTCAACTAACACTTACCGAAAGCGTCCTTCAGGAAGACCCTAAACTTTATGCCTCAATCCAAACTAACAACAAATATTTTCCTAAAATTCTAGAAAAATTCACTAAAGAGTTTAAAGAACTTAAAAACATTGTTTTAAAGGGTGAAAAAGAAAAATTTATCAACTTTTTTTCTGAAACAAAAGAATTTTTAGCTAAAGATAAAGAGTTTAAGGAAGCCTACAAAAAGCTTTACACAATCTTAGAAGAAAGAAAAATTTTAAACTGGTAGTAACTGTTCCTACCATATTCTTAAGGCTTTTTAGGTTTGTTTTGGATAGGAACCAAGAACCTTAAGAGTTTCACATAGCTTTCTAGCCTCCTTTAATACATCTAAACATTTTTTATCCAATCTATGTCCTTCAAACTCCATAAGGAAAACATATTCCCATGGTTTAACTTTAGATGGACGCGACTCAATTTTTGTTAGGTTAATGTTTTTCTCTGCAAAAGGCTTTAAAAACTTAAAAAGCGCTCCAGGTTCATGTTTAAGAGAAAACATTAGAGAGGTTTTATCGTTGCCTGTTGGTTTTGAGTCTTTTTTGCTAAGTATAAAAAAACGTGTAAGATTATTTTTTACATCCCCTATATTTCTAGCTAAAATTTTCATTCCATAAATTTTTGCTGCATATTCACTTCCTATGGCTGCTGCTTTTTTTAGGGTTTTAAGTTTTTTTACTGCAAGAGCAGTGCTTTCAACCTCTATAAACCTTACTCTCGGAAAATTTTTAGCTAAAAAGTTTCTACATTGAGCTATAGCTTGAGGATGAGAAACTATAATTTTTATATCCGACTTTTTTGTTAACGGATTTACTATTAAACTATGCTCAATTCTTTCAGTTATTTCACCAGTTATTTTTAGGTTTTTCTGGTAAAGCAAATCTAAGGTTAGGTTCACCGAACCTTCAATAGAATTTTCAACAGGAACAACACCATAATCTGCTTTTCTAGCCTCTACAGCTCTAAAAACATCTTGAATTGTTAAATATTCAGCGTAAACAATATTTTTTTGGTTAGAAAAAAATCTTCTTGCTGCCTGCTCACTAAATGTTCCTTTTGGCCCAAGATAGGCTACAGTAAACTTTTTCTTTTTCGGATTTAAAATTGGCAGGGCATCACCAACCAACCCAAAAACTTCTCTAATATTCTCCATTAGAAGAGGCTTAAATAAGTTATGTTAAATTAAACCCTAAAACTTAAAAATTTAACCAGAAATATCAAGAGCTTTAGTTATGGTTTCTGGTAAGTTATTCCTGTTTTCTAAGGTTACCTCAAAAATTTTTACGTTTGAATTCCTTTTAATAGCTTCAATCAATGGATCCCTTGCTTTGTAATGGATGGTTCCAATTAAAGGTTTTCTGCTTCTTAATGCTTCTTCAACAGCCTTTTTAAATTCTTTTGAAAAAAGCTCCATTGGACCTACCTCATCAATCACAATAACATCTGCTTTTTCTAAAGCTTCCCTAATGGCGTTTACACCAACCTCAACCAAATCCCTAAGATTAACAACATATTTTCCAAGTCTTGGACCAGAACCATGAAGAGTTGCTAAAAATCCTTTTCTACCAGTTAAAAGGTCTATAATTTCAAAACCTATTCTTCTTCCTTTTTCTCTAACCTCCGAAGTTACCATTCCACCAACAATCAAACCTTTTTCTCTTAAAGCTAAAACAACCCTTTTTATAGCTGTTGTCTTCCCTACACCTGGTATTCCCGTTAAAAAAACTGTTTTAACCATAGGCTTTATTCACAATTCAAAATTAAAGTTAAAGTTTACTTATTTTTTTAACCATATCTTCCTTACCCTTAAAATATGCACGTACAGGTTCAAGTATCCTTGTTAAAGCTTCCGCAACACTATTTTTTAGGTCTAGAGGATGAAGTTTTCCCTCAACATAACTTTTTTCAAGCTCCTCATAACTTGAAAACTCTACAGAACCACCATACTTTGCCTCTCTTTCAACAAGAAAACTTTTTTCTTTCGCAAAAATAACATATTTCACGATTTCTAGTACAGGATTTCCATCTGCCTGTTTTGGTGGACAATATGCATCAAGAATTTTGCTTTTTATCTCTTCTGGTGAATCATGAATGAATATGCAGCCTTTAGGTTTACTCTTAGACATTTTTGTTCCAATTTGCAAACTTAGCCTTTCATCTTCATCATACTGAGTTTCTGGTTTCGCTGAAAATCCAGCTAAACTAAGTAGCAGGTGAGTATGAAGACAAACAGGCTTTTTTATGGATAATTTTTCTGCAGTATCTCTTGCCAACATATGGGCTTTACGTTGATCCATTCCTGCACATGCACAATCAACCTGTAGCATAAAAATGTCTGTTACCTGCATACATGGATAGAATAGATAGGCTGTTTCAACATCGGTTGGTTTTAGCTCTCTACCCATAATAGGCAAACATCGAATAACTCTTGAAAGGTTTGATTTTTTAGCAACCCTTACAACTGTCTCCCAGTATCCCTCTCTTTTTACAAGGTCTGAAGCCCAAACGTATTTGACTTTATCTTTTGTTAAACCTATAGAGGAAAAGGCTTCAATAAAATATTCTCCACAATAACGTATGGTTTCTAGACTTCCTCCAAACTTATTATTAATCCAAGCATGCCAATCAGCTAAAAGAATAGTAAAATCAAATCCAGCATTAACCATATCTAAGATTTTATAACCACAAACAAGTCCAGTACCTATATGCATTATTCTGGGTGGTGAACCCTTCAGCTAAAAGGGTTCAACCACTATCCAGAAGGCTCAAAACCCCAGTATGCTTTAGGTTTAGCTTCACATTCTAAGAGCTGTTTTAACTCCTTATGAGTTACAACTTCCTCTAAGTTTCTTTCAACAATCCTTAACCTTTCTTCCACATCCAAAAAACAGCCACCATCCCCTATCCTTTTTTGTCATATACAACCTAACAGAAAACTTAGGTTGGGTATAGGTTTAACGGTTTTAGGGGGGTGTCGCCCGAATAACTAACACTTAGCTTCACTGTTGAGCTTTACGCTCACCTCTGCTAAGCTCTCTCGTATCGGGCTTTTACTCCCCTTTCCTACCGCCACCACCTCTCCATGTTCCACGGCTGGGTTTATCCGCCCTCATCGATAGCGCCCATCAGGAGTGGACGCTTCCTAGGTTGGACTCCGTCCCGCGGATTTTGTGGAGAGGTGGTGGTTTCAGCAAAAGAAACCAGTAAACATATACTCTTAAGCTTTTTGGTTAGATTTGAGAACTATAAACTCTTAAAGGTTCTGTTAGGTCTAACTCAAAAGCAACCGTCGGATTTGGTATTTTAAAGTTTTCTAGCACTTTTGGATGTATTTCTCCAAGAAGAGCTATCTCTCTCTCTTTAAGCAATATAGAAGCTACTCTTCCAGGAATAAAGCTTGGATGTTCTTTTGGCTCTATCCGCCAACCTTCAACCTTAAGACTCTTAAGTAGCATATAAACAACAGCCTGAATATTTTCATAGCTTGCTTTATAATCACATATTGCTGCTGCAACCCTTAACTCGTTTCTTGTTTTTGTTTCAGACTCTTCGTCTAGAACAACAACATCACCACACTCAAAAATTTTTTGTGGATATTCAACATGAACATTTGCTGAAAGAAAGCCTAAAAGCCCTGGAAGAAGCCATCTTCGAACAACAGAAAACTCTGAGGTTTTTGGGTTTAAAAGCTCAACCAAATCAAGTTTTTCTAAACCCATCTTAAAAACCTGGTTTTCCATACTTGTTAAAACATAGTTTGCAACTTCTTGAAATCCAAAACCAACCATAAGCTCTCTAACTTTTCTCATAAACCTTGTTTTTGGAAGTTCTTTTCCATAGGTTAAGGTTGAAGGAAGTTCAGGTTTAATTTTGTTATACCCATAAGCTATGATTAAGTCTTCAACAAGATCTATCTGATGTAGAATATCACAACGGTAAGGCGGGATTGTTAGTAAGACTTTATCTTTACCCTTAACTTTTACATCAAATCTTGCTTTTTTTGCAAGCTTAACTAATGTTTTAAGGTTTACATTAAGACCTGAAACACTATTAAAATAGTTTAGGTTAAGCTCAGCCTTAAACGGTTTTAAGGTAGCAGTCCAAATTGTTCGTGGCTTATAACCTTTAGGATAAACAACCTTAACACTTTCAACAATACCACCTCTTTCAGCTAAATTTGTGGTTAAAACGTTTAATGCCTGCTCTACAACATGAAGACTTAAACCAGTCATGTCTATGAATAGGTTTTTTGTTGAAGTTGTTACCTTTGTATATTCTCCGTTAATTATTGGAGGCATAGATAAAACCATACCCTTAGAATCTAAAAGAATAGGATAACGTGAGAATCCATCCAAAATCCATCCATACTTTTTACCTTGAAACGTTTGCTCCAAAATCTCTTTAGCTGATAAAGGCTCTTTCCCATCTAAGGGAATAAACCTTATTTTTTCTGGTTCTAAAGCTGTGTAGGTTATAGGTGGCTTAACTACATCAAAATTATGGACACCAATAGCAACCATTCTCCGTTTTCTACCTAAGGTATCATGAAGCTTTTCCTGGATTTGGATTAGCTGCTGGAAAGCTTCCTCCGTAAGTTTTACATTTCTTATAACAGCTCCAACCACATAAGGTCTAACATCCTTAACTTTCTTATCAACCTTAACCACAACTCTACTCTTTCTAACCTTATAGGTTGGATAACCAGTTTTAATTCCAAAAAAACCTTTAAGCGCTCTAGCTACTCCCTCAGTTGAAAACATGTCAGGTCTATCTGCATTAACCTCAACAGTTAACTGGTTTTCAATAATAGATTTAACCTCGCATTTTATTAGTGGTAGAACATTCTCTAGATTTTGTAAAGAAACTTTTCTACCTAAAAGCTCACATAAATCATCATATTGGATTGTTATGGTTGGCATTCTTTCACCTCTCCCTTAAAAAATCTAATCTTTTAGAGTGAAGCTCTCTAATATCGTCAACTCCAAGCTTAACCATAGCTAATCTATCAACACCAATCCCCCAAGCTAAAACAGGATATTTAACTCCCAGAGGTCTGGTAACTTCAGGTCTAAACATCCCAGCTCCAGCAGCCTCCATCCAACCAATCTTTGGATGATAGACAAAAGCTTCAACACTAGGCTCTGTAAAAGGGAAGTATCCAGGTTTAAATTCAACTCTACCAATACCTAAAGCTTTAGCTATCTCTGATAACATACCCAGTAAATGTTTAAATGTTAAATTTTTATCCACAACTATTCCTTCACAATGATAAAATTCCATTGCATGTTTAGCGTCAAGCACATCTGGACGAAAAACCCTTGAAACACAAAACATTTTGATAGGCGGCTTTTTATGTTCCGAAAGAAATCTTGCTGAGACAGCTGTTGTCTGACTTCTCATAACAAGTCTTTTTGCAATTTCAGCATTCCAACGGTATCCCCAACCTCTAGAACCAGTAACCCAACCTTTTTCATGGGTTTTTTTAACTTTTTCAACAAGCTTCTTATCCTTTAAAACTCCATATCTAGGGTTCTTTATCTGGTAGCTGTCATGAATTTCTCTTGCAGGATGGTCTTGAGGCTGAAACAAAACATCAAAATTCCAAAGCTCTAATTCAACATAAGGGCCGTCAGCCTCCTCAAAACCCATAGAAACAAGAATTCTTTTAAGCTCATCCAGAAACTCTAAATAAAAATGTTTTTTTCCAGGGTAGACTACTGGAGGTGTTGCTGTAACATCATATTCCTTAAATTTAACCTGACGCCATCTACCAGAAACAATAAGCTCGCTTGTTAAAGCTGTAATCTCTTCAATCTCAAATTTTGGTATAATCTCCTCTTCTTTTTCAAGCTGAGCTAAACCAGTTTCAGTTAACCTTATAATTCTATCTACAAAAACCTTTTCTAAGACAAGCCTTCTTCTTTTAAGTTCGTTAATAATGTTAAGTTCTTCTTGGCTAAGATTTTTTGTGTTAACTTCCTCCTCAAAAAGGATTCTACGTAAAAGTTTTTCATCTTTTTCTTCTTCAGGTTTACTTAGCACCTTAACCTTAACAGTTTCATCTTCTCTTAAAATTTGACCCCAACCCTTCTTAACAATCCATCCAAAAGCAATGTTAACTAGTTTTTCAGGAAGGTTTGAATGTTTAACAATATCCTCTAAGGTTGCTTCACCGCCAAGCATTAAAACAGTTTCAACAACTTTTCTCTCAGGTAGGCCTTCCAAAGCATAGGTTTTTCCCTCATCTGTTAGCCTATAAGAAGCCTCCTTTAACTCAAAAGTTTGAATAAACCCTTTTTGCTCTAAGCTTAAAACATTCCTCATTACTGTTGAATGGTCTAAACCTAAAGTTTCACATATGTCTTTAACTGTTGTCTCCATGTTTCGCTCTTTAATAAACTTTAAAATCTCATAGCCAACTTTCTCCATCAGTCAACACAACCTAAACCATTGCCTAACAATCACAGAATTAAACTATTTTTTAGTTTTTCATTGTTCTTTTAAACATTTCCTCCGTTATTATTCCTGCCTCTACAAGCTTAACAACCGCATTTACACTTGCTTCACCAGTAAGTCTACCTTTCTCACCTGTTTGATGTTCCCATCTTAACCTTGTAGAGCCACTTTTAGAGTTATAGATAACTCCCACAACATTTTCAGCTCTAACAAATTGGATATCCCTAACTTTTTTAAGAGTAACCTTATCTTCAGCTTCAGTATAAATTAACCCTTTCTCACCAATTCTTTCAGGAAAAATTTTCTTATCTTCAAAATATTCTTTGGGTATAAAGGAGCGGCAACAACTTAAAATTAAAAATCTTCTAAAATTTTCAAGGGGGCATTTTAAATCAACAGAAACCATTCCTTTTTTCCCTAAGCTTACCATAAAATACAACCAATATAGGAGTTTCCCTCTTCCATCTTAACATTAATGTAGGGAAGAAGAACCCTTAAGAGTTTAAGGTAACCTTTATTTTTTCTTGGTTATATCCATCAAATCATTAGGATGGTGGTTCTTGAGTTGTCATCTGAAGATGAAATGGTTGTTACGCCTTGGAAGGTAGCTGGAAAAGTAGATTATGAGAAGCTTATAAGACAGTTTGGAACTCAGCCGCTTACAAAAGAAATCTTAGAAAAACTCAAAAAATATGCTGGAAGTCTCCACTATCTAATAAGAAGAGAATTTTTCTTTTGTCATAGAGACTTTGACTGGATACTAAACCTCTATGAGAAAGGAGAGAAATTTGTTTTATATACTGGAAGAGGGCCTTCAGGTCCAGTACATTTAGGTCATCTACTTCCATGGATTTTTACTAAGCATCTTCAGGATGTTTTTGGTGCTAAACTTTATTTTCAGATGACCGACGATGAAAAATTTCTTCTTCACCACAACTTTACAATCGAAAAATCTGTTGGTTACACCTATGATAATGCATTAGATGTTATAGCTATCGGGTTTGATAAAAAGAAAACAAAAATAATCTCAGACGTAAAAAACATTAAGGCTCTTTACGAAATTTCAATCAAAATAGCAAAACACGTAAACTTTTCTGTTGTTAGAGCTGTTTTTGGATTTGAGGAAAGCACAAACATAGGTCTAATATTCTTCCCAGCGGTTCAAGCAGCACCATGCTTCCTAGAATCTGTTTTAACAGGGAAAAAAGTCCCATGTCTAATTCCAGCAGCCATAGACCAAGACCCATACTGGAGGGTGACAAGAGACGTAGCACCTAAACTTGGATTCTATAAGCCAGCTCAAATTCACAGCAAATTTTTACCTGGACTTGGTAAAGGAGGAAAAATGTCGGCATCCCAACCTGAAACATGCATCTTTACTACAGATCCACCAGAAGTTGCTGAAAAAAAAGTTTTTAATGCTTTTACTGGTGGGCAGCCAACAGCTGAAGAGCAGAGAAGACTTGGTGGAAACCCTGAAGTATGCACTGTATACCAGTACATGTTCTATCTTTTTGAGGAGGATGACAAAAAAGTTAGGGAGCTATGGGAAAACTGTAAGTCTGGTAGAATAATTTGTGGTGAATGTAAAAGTATTCTTGCAAAAAAGGTTAAGGATTTTCTTGTTGAACACCAAAGAAGAAGAGAAAAAGCAAGAAACATTGTAGATGAGTATTTTTTGGAGATAT
The DNA here is from genome assembly GCA_964484995.1 of uncultured Candidatus Bathyarchaeia archaeon. GTDB lineage: Archaea > Thermoproteota > Bathyarchaeia > Hecatellales > Hecatellaceae > EX4484-218. The sequence goes on from CAZAHF010000004.1 coordinate 28,858, forward strand.
AAAAATCTGGTAAACCTGTTTTGTTAGTGAGCTTGAATAAGTCAAAACGAGGAAAAGATAGTGGTAAAATCATCTAAAAAGTGGTTGTACATAATCGGGTTAATTATTGTTTTAGGAAGCGAGTTTATTTTACGGATATTTTTCTTCCAGAATATGCTCAAGACGTTCATATTAAAACAATTGTTTTAATGGAATGGTTAATTCTTCTATCACTACTTGTTTTCTGGATTCCTAGAATTGAAGGTAATAAACTAGAAAGTATGGATTCGGAAAGGTTAAATGGAGATACTTATGGGTAGCTACTCTAACCTACATTATTCTCCTAATGGCTTGGTTTTGTAGTAGTTTTGCTTTAAAAAGTGTTGGACTTGAAGGATTAAGAAGTCTTCAACCACTATTAAAAGAATATATTTTCCCTAGCTCTCCTTAGCCTATTCTTTACCGGGACCTTTCTTGAAGAAATATTTTACAGGGGATATATGATTGAAAGATTAGCTTTACTAACAGGGAAAAGTTGGTTGGCAGGACTTATATCTTGGGCGGTATTCACTTTTGTACACCTTAAGTTTTTTTGTTTAGGACCAACATTATTATTAGAAGTGGGGATTCTTTCAGTAGGGCTTGTGGTTCTTTACCTTAAGGAGCGAAACATCTGGCCATGTTTTATAGTTCATGGGATGAATGATGCGTTTGGTTTTTTAGTGGCACCCTTAATAACGTAATAGTATTATGGTTTTATGGTTAAAGTATACTGAGATTACAAAAGTCTTATCTTATAGGGTGATTTTTTAAAAACTTAAAATGGCCTCTTGGGATTCTTTATGTTAAAAGTTTTAGTTTTAATCTCAGGTGGGATAGATTCGCCTGTTGCTGCATATTTGGTTGGACGTTTAGGTGTTGAGGTTATTCCAGTATATTTTGATAATTCCCCTTTTTCTAGTATAGAAGCAAAAAGTAGAGCTGTTGAATGTATTAAAAGGCTGAAGGAAGTTTTAGATTTAAAAGAAGCATATATCTTTCCGAATGGCGATAACCTTAAAGAATTTTTTGAGAAGTGTAAAAGAAGGTTTATCTGTGTTTTATGTCGTAGAATGATGCTTAGAGTTGCAGAAAAATTTGCTTTAGAAGTTGGGGCTTCAGCCCTTGTTACTGGTGAAAGTTTGGGTCAGGTTGCAAGCCAAACTCTTCAAAACATCCTTGTTGAGGATAAAGCTGTTAAAATCCCTGTTCTTCGTCCGCTAATAGGTTTAAACAAGGAGGAGTCTGTTAGGATAGCTAGAAAGATAGGAACCTATGAGATTTCAATTAGGAATGTTGTTTCATGTACAGTTAACCCGAAACAACCAGCAACCAAAGCAAAACTTAACCAGATTCTAGAAGAAGAAAAAAAGTTAAACATCCAAAAGCTTATGCTTAACACAGTTTCTAAAAAACAAAAAATTTTTCTTTAATCTAGAAGATTGTTGCTATATTCCTTAGTTGATATCCATCTAAAGCCTGATCGGAGCTGTTAATTTTCAGATAAGCCGCGTAAGGATTAAAGTAGGGTTCCCCTTTTCTTGAAAAAACTGTTAAAATTTTTCCCTGATGATTTACTTTTACACCCTCATAGCAGGGTTCATGTCCACGTATAAGTGTTTTAACATTAATTTTTTCCAGAAAACGTCTTGTAACATCTTCACCAAAAACTTTTCCAGCACCTCTTGGTGAAGGATAAACTCCCTCTATATCCTCCTCAGGGTCACTCCACAAAATTTCTTCTAAAAGCCTTTTTGCTGGATGATATTTAGCTGCATAAGCTAAATCTTGAATTGTTTCAGCTTTGCTTGGAATTCCACCGTGAAGAAAAAGATATTTTGACTCTAAGATAGCTGTGTGAGGTAGCTTATCAAAAAACTTTAAAAATTTTTCATAAATCTTTTCCCAATCATCTTTAAACTTTCTTTTTAGATGGTAGGGTAAATCATGTGGGATCGCTAACAGGTCTGCAGGTCCCTCATGGTTTCCTCTTAAAAGAATAACGTTTTCTGGGTAGGTTATTTTTAACCGGAAAATTATATAGTAGACTTCCGGCGAGTAAATTCCTCTATCTCCATAATCACCTAAAAACAAGATTAAAGAATCTTTTTTTGTTTCTACTTCTTCTAAAAACTTTGAATCTTTGAGGATGTAGATTAAGCTTTTAAGATCTCCATGAATATCTCCAACAACCACAATACTGCCTTTGAGTTTAAGGTTAATAAGCCCTTCTTCAACCTCATAATTCCTAAAAACCTTAGCTTTTTTCTCTTCACCTATTTTTAAGCATACATCTTCAATCAAATGAATAAACTCAGGTGGTTGAACTGTTTCAGCTTCTGCCAGCAGCTTCTTTATTTCCAGAACCCTTTTCCTCCATAAAAAGGTGGTTGTTTATCGTTTTTAATGGTTTAGTTAAGATACTTCTAAGATATGAATAATTGATTTATTTTGGTTTTGCCTACTCTAGGATACCATGAGTTTAATGCTGATTGCCAAATATGTTTTACTACTTGCCGTTGCCTTCTTAATGTTATTCTTTAATGTCAAACTTTCAATTAGGTTTATGAAGATAAAAGTTGTTACAAGTAAAGTTTTTCTTAAAGAAAAAGAGTTTCTGAACGTGATTTTAATTTTTACTACGGCCTTATCTTTTCTCTTTATTGCTACATCATCTTTTTGTATAACCATGTTCTTATATACGGAAACAATAAAATTCCTAGGAATGGTTTTCGCTAATCTGGGAGCTTTAACTCTTCTTTATGCATTTTACAGATTTTACTGGATGGTTAGGTGAACCTATGAAAAGCTTTTTAATTTTTCTAGGGCCTTTAACCTTATGTGTCGCTTTATGGTTCACTTTAACAACATATCTTACAGCTAGAAAAAACCCGAAATGCTCCGTTTCCAGACTCTTCCTAAAAAAAGAGGAAACAGGCAAAGCCTTTTATGCTCTTATAATTGGCTCCTGTTTCTTTGTTGTCAACCAGATTTTTACGCTACTGTACAGTTTAAAACTTTTTAGTTATGAGATGCACTTTTTAATGTCGATTTTTTTAGGCTCGCTTTTTGCTACTTGTTTAGCTTATATGTTCTATAAAATTATACGTGTTTTTAGGTGTTTATGCTAAAAAGTTAAAGCAGCTTCAGCTAAACCCGGTAGGTTCTTGTAGAAAACCGTTGAAAAGACTTATTTAAACCAAGTTTAAAATTTTAGGTTAGCTAATGGTTAGGGAAGAATTAAAATGGCTGTTGAAACCTTTTATCCGCTTCTAGGTCAGCTTGGTTTTGGAGGTATCCTTGGATTTGTTATAGGATATGCTTCTAAAAAACTTCTTAAAATTCTTATGGTGTTTATAGGGTTATTTTTTATGTCTCTACTTTACCTATCTTACATGGGGTTTATCCAGATAAATTATGATAAAATTTCACGTTCAATGGAGAATTTCTTAAAAAGCCTCTTTAGTGGCGGTTTAAGTTTACCTGTCTTTTTATCTGTAAATATACCCTTTATTGGAAGTTTTATTGTGGGGTTTGGTTTAGGGTTTAAAATGGGATAATTTATAGGTGGCTAGTTTAAATCTGGGTTTAAACTATTCATATTTTGAGTTTTTGAGGGTTAAAATTTGTCTTTACAAATTTTGAGTGGTGAGGATTTAAAAAAGCTAAGAAAATCTTACGGGTTAACCCAAAAAGAGGTTGCTAAGAAGGCTGGTGTAAGCCAGTCACTAATAGCCAGAATTGAAGCTGGAAAAGTTGATCCTAGACTTTCAACTGTAAAAAAGATTTTAAACTCGATTCTAAGCACAAAAAAAGAGAAAAATGCTGCAAGTATAATGCATAGCCCAGTTATCTGTGTGGATATAAATGATTCTGTAAGAAAGGCTGTAGATCTTATGGAGACACATGGAATATCTCAACTTCCAGTTCTTGATAAAGAAAGAGTTGTAGGAAGTGTTCAGGAAGGAACAATAATTAGAAGAATTCTTCAAAGTAAAGAGCCTGAAAAAGTTTTTAGTTTAAAGGTTGAAGATGTTATGGAAGAACCTTTTATAACAGTTTCACCAAGCACAAACATAAATGAAATCTTAACTTTACTCACTCATGAAAAACCTGCTGTTTTAGTTGTTGATAAAGGTAAACCTGTAGGAATAATCACAAAAATAGACTTAATAACTTCGATTAGATCCGGGTAGGCTTATGGAAACCTTAAAAACTAAACCTAAAAAAAGAATTCCTACAGGATGTTTGTGTTTAGATAGACTTCTGCATGGTGGTTTACCATCAAACCAGTTAACAGTTTTTTATGGTGAAGCTGCAACAGGAAAAACAACAATAGCTCTTCAATATTCTGTTAACTGTGCTAGAAACAATTTTCAAGTTATATATCTTGATGGAGATGGTGCTTTTCCTGTTGAAAGATTAAAACAAATAGCTCCAGACTTTGACTTAATAGCCCCCTTAATCCTAGTTTTTACTCCAAAAAACTTTTTTGAGCAGACGGTTTTGGTGGAAAAGCTTGAGCTTTATCTGTCAGGTAATGTAGGACTTATAGTTGTTGACACTATCAACAACCTTTACAGGGTTGCAATAAAAGATTCTGAAACAACTTTTATCTTAAACAAGGAGCTTAATAGACAGCTAGCCTACCTAGCCTACTACACAAAAACATACAATATTCCAGTTCTGGTCACAAGTCAAGTTCACAGTAGCCTAGAAGAAGGTAAGGAGATTGAGCCTGTTGCAACAAGAGCCTTAAACTACTGGGCCTCAAATATTATACGTTTAAGTTTAAACCCGAAACCTGGAGTAAGAACAGCTACCCTAGAAAGGCTAGATAGACGAAGCTTTACAAATGTTTTTTGTCATTTTAAACTTTCTGATAGCGGTGTAGAATAATTTTTATTTCCAGTATATCATAACTATGCTTGAAAACACAATAATTGCTCCAAATATTTGAGGAAACTCTAGTCTCTCCCCAAGAATTATAAAGGCTAGGATAAGAGCTGAAAGAATTTCTGAAGTTGTATATATGCTTGCTTTCCCAGTCTCTACAAGTTTAAGACCAAAAATAAAGAGAGTAAAAGCCAAGCTTGTTGGTATGATGGCTATTAAAAATATTAAAAACAGTGTTTGAGTCTCAAAGAAAAATGGGACTTGATTAAATATTAGGTTAAATGTTGCCAATGTTAAAGCACCAAAACCTAGCGTGTAAATAACTATTGTAGGTTCATCAATATCCTTAAGCATAACCTTACTAATAATCATGTAAACAGCATATGCTAAAGCTGAGGTTAAACCAATAAACATACCTAAACCCGTAAGCCTCAAATAGGTTAGATTATAGCCTTTAACAACAAGAAAACATCCAAAAATCACAAGTATAACAGAAAAAATTTTTCTAATAGTTAGTTTTTCTTTTACAAAAATTTTTGCAAATATAAGCACAAAAACTGGATAAGTATAAAGCAGTATAACTGCAACAGAAGCTGAAATAAGTTTAACAGCATAAAAATAGGCGGATATCCCTCCAGCAACACCAATAATACCGCCAAGCATTAGATAGGGGATCCTTTCAAACTTAACCCTTAAAATAGTTGGATTTAAAACTAAAAAGACAAGAGTTAGGACTAAAAATCCAAGAATTAACCGGTACATAGCAACAACTTCAGGCTGTAAACCGCTCTCCATTAAAATCTTACCCAAAACACCAGCAGAACCCCAGCAAACACCAGCAAGAAAAACTAGAATAAAGCCTAGTTTTCTCTTCTCCAAGAAAAAGACACCTAATCTAATGTTTCTCTTCTAAATAAGAATAGTTATATTCCACCATAACCCTAACATTTAGATTCCGTATAATTTTTCTACTCTCTTAAATTTTATCTAACTACTCTAAACCTTCTTCTTTAAACTCTGATTCCTCTTTTTCTTCCTCTCTTAGTAAGGCAGATTTTTCTACTGATGCTCTTTCCATAACATTTTCTGAAACATAAATTGCAGCTCCAGCTCTCACGGTTAAAGCTATAACATCGCTTGGTCTACATTCAATCTCTTTTTCTTCACCAGATACTTCAAGCACAAGTTTTGCTAAAAATCTGTTTGCTTGAATATCATAAACTTCTCCACGTTTAACTCTAGCGTTTAATTCACCAAGAATGGTCATTAAAAGGTCATGAGTATTCGGGACTGGAAGCTTTATTCCTTGAAGTGCTACTGCTATAGATGAGGCTTCAAATTCTCCAATAACAATTAATAGAACTCTTTCTCTAGGGTCTTCAAGCATTAATGCTGGTGTTGGACCGTAGGGTGTTCCAACTTGAGCTATACCCGAAATTTGAACTTGAACATTTTCTCCCATTTTAAACTCTCTCTTTTGGTTAACTATTGAATTTTGAGGGTTATATACCTTTGGATTCCAAAAACTTATCATAGGTTAAAACATGAATCTATCTCAACGTTGTGGTGTGTTTTATGAAGGGTAAAAAAGGAGTTTTTATGGTTGATATAACAAAAAAACCGGAAGTTTATAGAGAGGCAAAAGCTAAGGGTGTTATTAAACTTAAACCTCAAACCATCAAGCTAATAAAAAGCGGAAAAATAGAGAAGGGAGATCCTCTTGAAACAGCTAAAATAGCTGGTGTTCTAGCTGCAAAAAATACAAGTCAAATTATTCCCTTATGTCATCCTATCCCATTAACTCACATAGATATTAAAACAAGAATTCTAGGGACGGATAGGGTTGAAGTATTTTCAACAGTAAAAACCGAGGCTAAAACGGGTGTTGAAATGGAAGCCCTAACAGCAGCAACAACAGCTCTTTTAACCATATGGGATATGGTTAAACAGTATGAGAAGGATGAGCGGGGACAGTATCCCTCAACAGAGATTTTGTCTATTAAAGTTGAATCAAAAATAAAGCAGTAGATTAACCCAAAACTCTAATTTAGGATGACTGTGCTATAATAGTAAGGTGTGGTAAAAATTGGCTGAAGCAGAATCTTCAATGTTTCTTTTTCTTCCTCTCCTATTATTATGCTGTCTTCTTCCAATGTTAATGAGAGGTGGAATGGGGAGACCAATAGAAATTCCTAGAGAAGTTGATGTTTGGATTATTCCTCAAAGAATAGAGGATGTTTTTAGTGCAATAGTTAGAGAAGTTGAAAATTGGAGAGGGAAAGCTCTTATTGAACCTCAAAAAACACCTCTTCCATTCCTTAAAGGAGGGAAAGAGCCAAGAGGAAGATTCGAAATTTCTCAATCTATCCCTCCTAGACTTCTTAAGGTTACAGATAGACGTGAAGGTGAAATGGTTTTTGAACTTACAGAAATTGAGGGTGGAGGAACATCTGTCAGAGTTTCCTTTTCTCCATACGCAAAACAAAGAATTCAAACGTTTAAGGCTCAGTTTCCAGCAAAAATAATGATTGGATGGCAGGCTTGCCCCTACTGTGGTAAACCTACACTCTCAGACTATAACCTATGTCCATATTGCGGTCAAAAATTAAGAGTAGAGAAAAAAGGAGAATCAAGATGAGAAAGTTTAACTGGGAAATTTTACTTTCCCATAACCACTGGGTAACACTAAAAATTGGGGAAAGAAAACTTAAAGTTTGTGCAAGATGCTTGGGTGTTGTTGTAGGCTTTTTTACTTTTACGCTGACTGTAACATTTTATAGTTTTCCGTTTTTTCAAGAATTATCCTTCCCATACCAGTTTATTATCTGCCTAATTCTGGTTTCACCAGCAATTTTTGATTGGTTAACTCAAAAATGGGGGATTAGGGAAAGCAGTAATCCCATAAGAATTTTTACGGGTTTTTTTGAAGGTTCAAGTGTTGTTTTCTTATATCTGACAAGAATACCTTTTATCCAAAAAATTCTTGTTCTTCTACTTGTTGGAGTATTAACCTTAAACATAGGTTTTGTGGGAGAAAAACTTCTAAAAAGAAAAAGTCTACTCTTAAACTGTCCTTGCAAGTAAAGTTAAGTTTTACTATTTAAAGTAGGGTTCTCTAGACATCACTGTCTTTAGAAAGATTTCATGTAACATTTTTTCTGAGGCATTTCTACGTATGTAGGAGACGATATCTACAAGATTATCATTTTTCATTAAACATGGTTTAAGTTTACCTGATGCTGTAACCCTAAGCCTATTACAATTCATACAAAAACTTGAGTTGTGGAAAGGTCTAACAAGCTCAACTTTAGCTTTCCCATTGTTCTCATTAAGGTAGTAAACTTTCCGGTTATGAAGACTTCGAACTTCAACTTTTTCTGCTTTAAGAGTTAGCTGCTGCTCTACCTTGTCAAGACTAACATAATATTTGTCATAAAGGTTTTTTGCATCACCAAGATTTTCAAGTTCTATAAGCTGAAGAATAATGTCTTTGTTTGAGACAAAGTTTATCATACTCCAAACTTCATCTTCGTTTAAAGATTTAAGAACAACCATGTTTATTTTTACTGGTTTTAAACCAAACCTTAAAGCATAGTTTATCCCGTTAAGAACATCCTTAACACAGTTAAATCCTGTAATTTTCTCGTAGATTTGAGGGTTTAATGAAGCTAGGTTTATGTTTACCCTACATAAGCCTGCTTCTTTTAAATCCTTAGCAAGTTTAGCTAAAAGTAAGCCATTGGTGGTCATTGAAACCTCTTCAATACCGGAAACACCACTAATTCTTGAAACTATTTCACATATGTCTTTTCTTAATAGAGGTTCACCGCCTGTTAACTTAACTTTTTTAACACCAAAAGAAGCTGCAATCCTAACAATTTTCTCTATTTCTTCAGGTGTCATTTCGTTTTCAGCAGGATCCGTATCCTTTTCGCCTTCTCCATGACAGAATATACATTTTAAGTTACAACTTTTAGTTACAGAGATTCTTAAGCTTGTTATAGGACGTTTAAACCTGTCCCTTAACAATTTTTAGCATCATCCATAAACTCGATATGTTTAGCTAGTAATAACGGTATATGTGTGAACTCTTATATTAAAAAATCGGTTCAAAAATTTAGTTTTGCTTCTGGCTTTGAGGTTTTTCTACCCCAATCTGTGAAAAAATAGCTTCAAGCTGTTTTTTCATCAATCTTGGCTCTTTACTAAGGTTAAAATAGTCAGCAAAAAGGTCTGTTGTTCTTAAAACATAGGATTTTCCAAGTTTCTCTCTTTTTATAAGCCCCATCTCCTCAAGCTTCTCTATATGCTCATAGGCTTGTTGACCTCTAACAATAACAACTTTTGCCTGCGGAACTGGCTGTCTATAAGCAATATATGCAAGAGTTTTTAGGGGGCCTTCTGTTAGTAAAGGTTTAACAGTAAGTCTTCTAACCCTAGACACATATGTGGGCTTTAACTGCATAACAAACCTTCTATCCTCAAGCTCAACAATTTCAATAGCACTATTTCTCCTATTATACTCCTCCATTAAGGATTTTGCTAACTCGTAAACCTTCCTCTTTGAATAAATCTTTGTTATAGAACAGAGAGTTTTAAGCTCAAGAGGATAACCAGCAGCATAAAGTGCAGCCTCAATCAAAGCTTTCTTTTCTTCAAGTATTCTAGCATCTTCTTTAGGCTCTGGTTTTTTAGGTTGTTGTTCGTTGCTGCTCATGGCTTCCAGCTTCCAAGCATAACGCTATATAGATTTCTCCAAACTCTTCTTCCTGAAAAAGCTCAACAAACCCTTTTGAGGCAAGAAAAATTAGAAGTATAAACATTCTTACAATTTCAGTTTTAGGTTTACCTGAAACAATTTTTGAGAATGGAATTAAACCATCAACCCTAATACTTTTAAGCTCCTCAAAAAGCTCCATAATTTTTAACTCAATTTCAGCAAAAAATCTGTCCTGTTCTTGAAAAATATCCGGTGGTGGAGCTTCAATAGGAACAACTTTTACAGGTTTTTGGATTGTCTCAGACTTTAAGACTTCTTCTAAGGCAGTTAAAAGATTTTGGATTGTTGTTGAGGTAAGCTCATACCTAAATGGAAGTTGTAGAGGTGGGGGAACATAATCTTGAATTTGGGGTTGAGGAGGTTTTGGAGGCTCCTCAAGTTTTAGAATACGTTCAGATTGAAGTCTTAAAATTATACTGGATGATAATAATGCTGTTCCTGATGCTGCAAAGTCAATATATCCTCTTTTCTTCATTTCTGTTAGAAAGGAGGATAGAAGATAGGCTATGTTTACATCCCAAGGATATATCTTATGAAGTCTAGCTAAATCAAAAAGAATTTGCCAAGGTGGTTTTAACCAGAAAGGTTTTTCTTCCTTACTCAACTTTGTAGCCTCGCAACAGGTAATGAATAAATATTTGAAACACCGTTTTTTGCGTAAATACCAAAAAGCCTGTCAGCTTTAGCAGCCATAGCCTCCTTAAACGAAATAACTATTATTTGAGAGTTTTTAGATTCTCTTGCTAAAAGCTCAGCTAACCTTTGAGTGTTCACAGGATCTAAATGTGCATCAATTTCATCAAAAATGTAGAATGGTGAGGATTTAGCTAAACTTTGAAGTGCAAAAATATAGCATACTGCAACAACAGATTTTTCTCCTCCGCTTGCAGCTGTAACTGGCATTAAAGGTTTTCCTGGAAACTCGACAATAATGTCAAGGCCGCCTGAAAACGGTTCATCTGGGTTTTGAAGCTGAAGCCATCCTCTTCCTCCGGTTATTGCATTAAAGGTTTCAGAGAATTTTGCGTTAAGCTTTTCTAACGCGTCAAAGAAAGCTTCCTTTTTCTCGTTTTCAACAGTCTCTATAAACTTTAAAATTTCTCTTTTTTCAGCTTCAATCTGATTTATTCTAACAGAAAGCTCCTTATAGTTCTTTTTTTGAGGCTCATAAAGCACTAAAGCATTCATGTTAACCCTTTCAGCTAGACTATCATATTCTCTTTGAAGAGCATTAATCATAGGTTTTATAGTGTTGTATTCCTCCTCATCTACATCTAACAGCTCCTCATAACCCAAAGCTTTAAGCTCTCTAAGCTTATGCTCAAACTCCAACTGGTATCTTAAAAGTTCCTGTTTTAGGTTGTTAACTGAACTACTAAAAGGCTCCATTTCACTATTTAACTTTCTAATTTGCCTGTTAATTTCCTCTATTAAACTAGCAAACCTTTTATGTTCCTCTCTTTTAGTCATCATTTGAGCTGATAACTCTTCCTTCTCCTTTTCTAGTAGCTTAAGCTTCTCTTTTGTCTCCTCCAGCTTTTCTGTTGCAAATCTAAGCTCTCTGTTTCTTCTTCTTAGGTTTTCTCCAATATTCAAAATTTCTCTTCTAACAGTATCTAGGGAAGGTAAAAGGATATTTTCAAGGTTTGAGTTATGCATATCGATTTTTGTTTTAAGTTCATTTAGTTGACGTTGAAGCTCATTTATTTCAGCTTCAAGTTTTGTGTTTTCAGCCTCTAAACCTGTTATGTTTTCAGGTCTAAACTTTCTTCTTAAAGTTGCAGCTTCAACTCTTAAATTATGAAGTTTTTGTAGGATCTCAGTTTTTCTAGCTTCAGCTTCATCTATCCAAGCTTTAGATTTTTCAATTCTATAAGTTAAACTTCTAATTTTTCTGTTAATTTCAACAATGTTTTTATGGATTCTTTCAAGGTTTTGGTTTAAATCTAAAATATCTCTTTCAAAAAACTTTAGATTATCTTCATGAGCTACCCTTTCACTTTCAAGTCTTAAAAGCTCATTAGTTAAACGTTTAAGATCTGATTTTCTATTTTCAAGCAAACGTTCAAAAGAGTTTACGGTTTCACTAATACTTTTAATTGTTGTTTCGCTTGGTAAAATTTCTGAAAGGTCTATTGGTTCCCTATAAAACCCTACTTCTAAACGTAAACCAGGCTGAAAGACTTCTCCTTCAATAGTAACAACCCTAAATCCTCTTTCTGAAGCAGCTAAAGCTGACCTTTCATCAGCAGCAACTAATGTGTCTCCAAGAACAAAGTTTACCGCAGGCTGATATCTAGCTGAACATGTAACAAAAGAGGTTGCAGGTCCAAGAATCCCAGGTAAACCAGGATTCTTTATAGATTTAACGTTTTTAAGGTTTGATAGGGGTAAAAGCTTTACTCTCCCTATCTTAGCTCTTTTTAAGGTTTCTGCACAAGCTCTTACAACATCCATGTTGTCAACAATTAAGGCTTGAAGCCATCCTTCAGCAGCAGCCTCTACAGCCTTCCTATACCCCTGCATAATACGGATTTTTTGTCTAAGTCTTCCATGGATCCCCCTTAAAACCTTAAGACTTGAAAGGTTTTCCAAATGTTCTAAAGCTTTCTCCTCCGAGAGAACAGCATCTGCAAGATCTCTTCTAGAAGCAAACTCTGTTACACTTAATCTTGCTTTTTTAGCTGTTTTTTCAGCATTCTTAATCTCGTTTTCGATTCTTTCTATCTGACTTTTTATTCGGCTAATAGTTTGAACAGTGTTTTCAAAAGCTTTTTGCTCCTTTTCTTTTAGATTGGTTATTTGTTTTAGTCTTGCTGAAAAGTTTTCATAAAGGTTTTTAAAGGCTTCCCTTCTATTTTGAAGGGTGTTTAATTGGTCTTCTAAGATCCCGCAACTTTCTCTTTCAGCTTTAATCTTAACTTCAAGTCTCCCTAACTCTCTTTCAAGCTGTTTAATTTCTTCCTCCATGGAGGAGAGTTTGGCTAAGTTTTCATTTAGAGAACTCTTTATCTCATTAATTTTTCTTAAAATTTCCTTTCTTGCCTTCCTTTTTTCTGAAAGAATTTTTTCTATTTCTTCTTTAGATTTTTCTATTCTTCTTAACTCTCTACGGGTTTCTGCTATTTGTTTTCTTAAAGACTTTAAGGTTTCTATTTTTTCTTTACGCATGTTTTCGTAGGATTTTATGTTTATTGTTGCGGTTGAAATAGTTGTTTTTAACCCTGCAATCCTAGAGTTTAAGTCTCCTATCTCCTTTTGAAGGAGAACAAGCCTATCCCCACCCTTATCCATAACCTTAACAGTATACTCTTGCCACTCCCGCTCTTTTTCAGAGCGTTGAGCTTCAAGCTCCTCTTTTTTAGCTTTATACTCCTCTAGTTTAGCTTCTTTAGCTCTAAGCTCATCCTCAATATCTCTTATTTTTTGTTGAAGTTCTCTTATTTTTATTGAAAGTTCAGCTGCTCTTATCCTATTTAACTCCTTTTTTAGGTAGTTAAACCTTAAAAGGTCATTTCTTTCTTTTTCAAGCTCAATTAAACGTTTTTTTACCTCTTCAAATTTTCCTAAAGC
>CAZAHF010000005.1:0-33969 GCA_964484995.1 uncultured Candidatus Bathyarchaeia archaeon
CCAACCATAGCAAACATAGGATTAACAGCACCATAAAGAATCAATACTTTAGCAAAGATGCCCAGTAAATTTGCATGAATAGAGGATAACAATTCAAGAAAGAATAGTAGATTTATGGTTAGAAGAAAAACCCATCCTAAGAAAAAGCTGTAAAGAAACTTTCCATAATTCCTCATTAATAGAATAATTCCAAGAGTAATTAGGAAGTATGGTAGCGACGCTATTATAAGCGGATAGTCACGAAAACCAAAAACAACAACTAGAAATACTAAAAATATGACGTTTGCTACAACCACAAAAATCTCTCTAAATCTTGGTAGTAAAAGCCCAATACCAACAAACCATAAAGTTAAGGAGATCATAAACAGAGTTGCTCTAAGAATATGGGTTAAAGGAAACCAAAACTCAGATAAGATTTCAATCCCATAAAAAAGGAAACCTAAAGCCCAAAAAAGATGAAAATAGTTTCTTCTCCCCCACCTAGTGTAAATATGTAGTAGGTATACTCCGCAGGTTAAGGTAACGTAGCTGTTTGTTAAAGTTGCTAGGCCAGAAACCTCTAATGGGGGCATTCTCCCTTACTATTTAGGTGGAAAAGTATTACTATATTAAGATTGATAACATGGTTGTTTAAAGGATTAGGGCTTGTGGTAACTCCCCTAATCCTTTTTAGGTCTAAACCCGAAATCTATTCTAGCTAGAAACTTCTTATGGGAATGGTGGTTTAATTGCCCATCTTACCAATAGACTCTGGAAGATATGGAACACCTGAAATGAGAAAAATTTTTGAGGAAGAAGCGAGGCTTCAAAAACTTTTAGATGTAGAAGCAGCTTTAGTTTGGGCTTTAGCCGAGGTTGGGTTATTTCCAAAAGAAAAGGTTAAAAAAGTTTTAGAGAAAGCATCAACAAAACATGTTAAACTTGAGAGAGTTAAAGAAATTGAAAAAATTATTAAGCACGATGTTATGGCTGTAGTTGAAGCGTTAGCTGAAGTTTGTGGTGAAGAAGGGGCATTAATCCATTTCGGTGCAACAAGTAACGACATTCTTGACACTGCAACAGCTCTCCAATTTAAAGAAGCTTTACAAATCGTTGAATCAAAACTTTCAAAACTAGAAGAAACTTTAATGGGTTTGGCTGAAAAATACAAAAAGACTGTTATGGTTGGTAGAACTCATGGTCAACATGCCCTACCAATAACTTTAGGCTTAAAATTTGCTGTTTGGATGAGGGAAATCTCAAGGTATATTCAAAGAATCCAAGAATGTAGGAAAAGGGTTTTGGTTGGAAAGCTTACTGGTGCAGTTGGAACTCAGGCTGGTTTTGGTGAGTTAGGCCTAAAAATTCAGAAACTTGTTATGGATAGGTTAGGGCTTCAGCCAGTTGAGGTTTCAACTCAGATAGTTCAAAGAGACCGTTATGCTGAACTTATATGCTTGTTTGCTATGCTTGCATCAACCCTAGATAAGTTTGCAACAGAAGTTAGGTTGCTTCAAAGAACGGAAGTTGGAGAATTGTCAGAGCCTTTTGATGTTAAAAAACAGGTTGGAAGCTCAACTATGCCTCATAAGATGAATCCAATAGTGTCTGAGCGGATTTGTGGTTTAGCTAAAGTTTTACGTGGATTTGTGATTCCAGCTTTAGAAAACATACCTAGTTGGCATGAAAGAGACTTAACAAACTCTTCAGCTGAGAGAATAGTTCTTCCATCAGTTTTTATTCTAATCGATTATATGTTAAGCTTAATGAACAATATTCTAGCAAATTTACAGGTAAACGTGGAAAAAATGCAAGAAAACCTAAATCTTACAAAAGGAAGAATTATGGCTGAAGCTGTAATGTTAGCTTTAACAAAAAAGGGGTTAACACGCCAAGAAGCCTATAAAAAGGTTAGAGAATTAGTCCTAGAAAGCATGACTAAGAACAGGAATTTTAGCGAGATTTTATATGAAGATGAAGAGATAAGGAAGCTTTTAGATAAAGAAGAATTAAAGAATGTTTTAAATCCAGTTAACTATCTTGGAACAGCTATTGAACAAATTGAGGCGGCAATAGAAAAAACAAAAAAAGAAAGAGAAAAAAGAAAAGGCTACGTATGATAAATCACTTCTCTTTAAGGATTATCTCCGCAGCTAACATAGCTGCCTTTTTTACTACTTTAGGACAGCCTTCCGGTCCATAGCCTCCAGCCTTTATGAACTCTTGTCTATCTTCCTCCTTTTTAAGGTCAAAACTTCTTCCAAAAAGCTTTTTTTGGATATCAAAACATCTTACACTTCCAAATTCTTCTTTAAACTTTTCAAAAAGCCTTATTGAAAGCTCTATAGCTTTAAGGTAGTCTTTAGAGGCTACTGCTTCCTCAAGCTTATCTCTTCCATAGGCCAAGCTTATAGCCATAATTCCACCTGTTAATGCTCCACATATCTCACCCATTCTTGCAACACCACCAGCAAGCCCTGAGGCGGCTTTGAACGTTAAATTATCACCAATACCCAAACTGTCCTGTAACGCCTTTAAGGCTGCTTGAGAACAACCATGATATACAAGCTCATAATAGTGTGCTAAATCACCTATCCTTCTAATCAAATTTTCAAAATCGTCAGCCATTTTTTAGACACCAAGATAATGTTTTTTTTGGTTTTATTTTAACCTTGTAGGTTTCAAGATATATTTTTAGTTATCTCTACTGTTTCTTACGGCTAAAAAGTTAAATGCCCTCATAGAAGAAGTCTAATTGGTGGTTTAGCTGAGGAAAAGTCTAAGTTTAGCTGCCGGAACTCTTCTTCTAATTTCTAGCGTTTTAAACATGCTTGTAAGGATTGGAATTGTTGTTGATGTTGCTGTTTCATGTCTAATTATAATTGGTGGAGTCTGCATACTGGTGGCAGAAAACTGGGATTCTCGTAGCGTTTTTGGCTTAGTTTGTGTTTTAGTAGGTTTAATCTATATACCCATAAAACTTATCATCCTCTACTTCATTATAGCACCTCTTTTAGGTTTAGACGCTAGATTATTGCTTATCATAGGCTCTATCTTTCTTACTCCAATGTTCGGGTTATGTTTAGCTGCTTTCCTCCTACTTTTAAAGCAGAGAAAAAACTTTTTTGAGTCTATTAAAGCCGAAGTTATAAATCCTGTTGAAAGAGAAATCCTTTTTCTTGTTGCACATAGAAAACCAGACTTTATAGAGTTAAAATCTACATTAAATCTTGAGGAAGATGTGCTTAAAGAATATTTAAGGAATCTTAAAGACTTAATTGAGCTAGATTATAGAAAAAAATATAAGCTTACAAATGTTGGGAAAGCAACCTACATGAGTTTAAACAAAAAAGGTAAAAAGCTACCTTAACTTTACAGCAGTTCCATATGCAACTATTTCAGCAGCTCCAGTTGTAACCATTGAAGTGGAAAAACGAAAATTCACAACAGCATCAGCCCCAAGCTCTTCTGCATGTTTAACCATTCTTTGAATAGCCTCTTTTCTAGCCTCCTCCAACATTTCAGTGTAGAACCCTAATTCTCCACCAGTTAATTTTTTAATCCCCATAATCAAGTCTTTACCTAAATGCTTAGCTTTAATACATGAACCCCAAACCAAACCCAAAACTTCAACAATCTCTCTACCAGGAATCTCGTTTGTGGTAACAATTAAGATCCTTTTCTCTATCAAAAAGAAACCCCAAGAGAACTACTTTAAGGGCACATACATAGAGCTTCTTGATGCCCCAACTCCTGGAGCACCATGTTCAACTCTTTTAATTGTAATTGAAAATTCGCCTAGCAAATGTCCAACCATCTCGGGTTTTATCTTTATAGGGATAAATTCTTTACCGTTATGAACAGCAATAGTTGCCCCAACCATCTCGGGTAAAATAACCATATCCCTACAATGAGTTTTAATTACCTCTTTTTCTAAGAGGTTTTTCCTTTTAAGCTCTCTAATCCTTTCAAGAAGCTTCCTATGTTCAATGGGTAACCCTCTAAGAAGCTTTCTTCTAGCCTTAGATGGCAGAAGCTTAACAAACTCATCCATAGGCATCTGTTGAAGCTGATCTAAGGTGTAACCTCTATAGGTAAATTCTCTTACCATAATCCTACCCTACTAATGACTCTTAAAAGCCCCCCATATTAACTTTTATTCATCTACTCTACTTTTCTTGCTCTTCTTTCTCTTGCTCTACCTGTTGTTTTTGCAGCTATTAAACCAACCTTTCTACCTGGTGGAGCGGTTTTTGGTACTGTTGTCGGTTTTCCTGGATGTTTATGTCTTCCTCCACCAAACGGATGGGATGCAGCGACCATCGCAACACCCCTAGTTATTGGATATTTTCTTCCCCTCGCTCTCATCAGATAATATTTTTCACCAGCTTTCATGAAGGGTTTATCTGTTCTTCCAGAAGCAGCAACAACACCTATGGTTGCTAGAGCATCACCATCAACAACGGTAGTCTTACCTGAGGTAAGTCTAATAGTTGTTCCAGCTGCTGTATGAGTAACAACCATCGCATAGGCACCAGAAGCCCTAGCAAATTTTCCTCCATCATTAGGTCTTTTTTCCACATTACAAATTATAGTTCCTTCAGGTATCCGTGAAACTGGAAGAATGTTTCCAACTTCTAGGGGGGCGTCCTCACCAACCCATATCTCTTGCCCCGCATACATACCTTCACATGCAAGGTTATAGAAGGCTAAACCGTTTTCAAGTTTAATTAAAGCTAGCGGCGTTCCCCTACCAGGATCATGAACTAAAGCCTCAACAAAACCCCTAATGGTGGCTCCACCAAACTTTTCTCTTGGCGGATACCTGGCTGGCGCTACCCTCCGGTGGGTTAAAGCTCTAAATGTTGGAGTTCCTCTTCCCCTACGTTGAACACGAATACGTTTACCCATCTCTAGTCTTCACCAAGCAAAATAGGGTTGTGGATATTAATTAGGCTAGGTTTAATAAAAACCTTAAGGTTTTATAGGATTCCTATCTTAATAGCTAAATCTGAGGCTTTAAACTCTGGTTTAAGCTTAATAAAAGCCTTTTTTTCACCTGTTGGAGTTATAAGAACATTAACTTTTTCAACTTTAACCTCATAAAGCTTTTCAAACGCCTGTTTAACATCACCTTTTGTAGAATTTCTGTCAACTATAAAAACAAGCTTATTCTCCGTTTCGATAAGTGAAACGGTATCCTCAGTAATTACAGGGTATAAAAGAATTTTGTTTAAGTCCTTTTTAACCAACTTTACCCACCATGCTAGGTTAAAACACTTCCAATTTCCCTAAAAGCAGATTCGCTTAGAATCGTCAATCTTCCAAGATGAGTTCCCGGTGCAAGGAGTTCAACATTTAAACTTTTAGGTGTTGCAACATCAACTCCAGGTAAGTTTGACACGGCTTTACTTACACCCCTATCCTCATGAACAATTATTAGTGGACCTTTAGCATGTTTAAACCGTCTACCCCTCCTCTTACCCTTACCAGCTCTAATTCTACGACTATTGTGGATTCTTTTAAGCTCCTCATCCAACTTAAGAGCCTTAAAAATGTCTTTTAACTTTCTTGTACTTGAAACCTCCTCAATCTTATCTTCAACAACAATTGGTAAACGGAAAACTTCACCAACTCTGTGTCCACGTTTTTCCACAAGCTCCTTTTTGGCTGTAGCCGCTAGAGCCGATTTTAAGGCTAGCCTTTTCTCTTTTTTGTTTATTCTTTTAACAATAATTTTTTCTGGTGTTGGTGGATGAGCTACCCTCCCACCAACAGTTCCCGGTATAAACGCACCTTGACCTGCTCTAAGTGTTCCTGCACCTTTAACTCTTGGAATTCTTGCAATTCCTAAACCTACACCTCTAGATTCAGCTGTTGTTCTTTTCCCAGCCATAGGGTCTCTACCCTGAGGCTGAAATCTTCTAGATTGGATTGCAAGAACAGCTTTTTTAACCACGTCAGGTCTAATTGGAGTTAAGAAAACTGGTGGAACCTCAACTTTCCCAATAATTTCTCCGTTTAGGCTATAAACCGGAAGTAAGTTTGGATTTTTAAATTCCTCAGGAATTTCAGACTGCGTCTTTTCAGCCATATCTATATTCACCCAATGTGAATGTAGGTGATTTGTGGTTTACTGAATGTTTCAGGTCCACGGACAGCATGTCTAAGCCTAATTAACCGTTTAACTGGTCCTGGAACACTTCCTTTAATTAAAACGTAAGGTCCACGTATTACACCATATCTGTGAAAACCACCCTTCGGCGTTATCTCTTTTCCATCAGAACCTATCTTAAGAATTCTTTTATTGTACTCTACTCTTTGAAAGAATCCTAATTGACCTGCTCTTGGCACTGTATACATTACCGTTGCAGGTGACCAAGGTCCAATACAGCCAACTCCACGTTTGGTTTTACGTGACTTATGTTGAAGTAGATGAACACCAAACCGTTTAACTGGTCCTGCAAAACCTTTACCTTTGGTTATGGCAGCAACATCAACATACTCTCCCTCACTAAAAACATCTGAGACAGATACCCGTTTACCCAGAATATTCTTTACATAATCAAACTTTTCTCTAACATCTTTCCCTCCGACAGGTATTTCCATAAGCTCAGGTTTTTTCTTATGGATTCCTGCTTCTCTTGGAACGGTAGCTACAATAACCCTTAACTCAGAAACTCTATCAAGATTTTCTTCTAACCGCTTTAAACTCTCACCTGAAGGGGGAAGACTTTTCGGCAAGGTTAAAACTCTATCTAAGTCCTTTGGTAAATTTTCACTCCAAACCTCTGTTAGGGTTTTTAAACCGTAAGGTGTTTGCTCATAAGCTCTAACAGCACAAACCCATAAAGGTGGAGTGTCTAAAACCGTTATCGGACAAAAAACTTCCTTACCATAGTTCGGTGAATCTTTATTATCTTCAATAACAAACCCATAAGTCATTCCAGCCTTGTACCCAGCAAATCCTAAAAGTTTTGGTTCAGAAACCTCAGGCCAATATCTTATTCTTGCAACCATTCTTTTAGCACGTGCTCTAGGTCTAAAAGCCATTGAACCCCTTCTAGGCGCACTTTTTCTTCTATGACCCATTCTATCTCACTCTAGATTTATGCAAAACACCAATAGAAACTTGCCTATTTAAGTTTTCTCTTGTAAAATCTAAAATTTAAAAGTTTAACTGTTTAACCTAGTAGTTGTAGATAAGAGGCGTTGGCTGTGGGCTGGTTAACAGAAAAACTTTTAGATTTTAATGTTGAGAAAACTGTGGAAAAAATTTGTTTTTTACTTAGAAGGTTTGTTGAATATTCTGGTGTTGAGGGGGTTGTTGTTGGTGTAAGTGGTGGACTAGACTCAACCACAACAACCTACCTATGTGTTAAAGCTTTAGGTCCTGATAAGGTTATAACAGTCTTTATGCCTGAAACTGAAACTTTTAACCCAAAAGATGCTGACGACGTTAAGTTATTTACAAAAAGTTTAGGTGTTAAACTTTACGAAGTTAACATTTCAAATCCAGTAAAATCTTTAATGGAAACTATTCCAGTCTCAGACCCTAAGGATTTTAAGGTTAATGGAAATCTTAAGGTTAGAGTTAGAATGGTTACCCTTTACTATTTTGCAAACAAATTTAATAGGCTTGTTGCTGGAACGAGTAATAAGAGTGAAGTATTAACTGGCTATTACACAAAGTGGGGAGATGGAGCCTCAGATGTACTTCCCATTGGAAACCTCTACAAGACCCAGGTTAAAAAGCTTGCAAACTATATTGGGGTGTCAAGAAGCATCATAGATAAGGTTCCAACAGCTGGTTTATGGATTGGGCAAACCGATGAGGATGAACTAGGTATTAAATATGATGTTCTAGACCCTATCCTCTACGGTTTATTTGATTTAAAAATGGTTCCTGAAGAAGTTGCTAAAGATGTTGGAGTTTCTGTTAATGTTGTTAGAAAGGTTGTAGAGATGGTTAAGAAAAATGAACATAAAAGATGCGGTATACCAGCTATTGAAGCCCCTTAGTAAACTTTAAAAAACGTTAATTTTATTTCTTTCAGCCTAATATTTCACCTATAGCAAGGACTTATTGAGGTTAAAGGTTTTTGGGTAGGAGACGGAGAAGAAAAACAGTAAAGGTTGTTAAAAAGAGGCTTCCAAAATATTTTGTTTGCCCAAGATGTGGGGCCCGTTCAGTAGTGGTTACTATTGGAGAAGGTGGAGTGGCAAAAGTTAGATGTAGCCAATGCGGTTTAAGTGCAGATTTACCGGTCACCGGGCCAAGCCACCCAGTAGACATCTACTGTAGATTTAGTGACCTATTCTACACCGGACAGATAGGCTAATGTTACAATGTTATGTTGTCTTCTATGTTAGGTGATATAATGCTTCCAAGTTGTAGTGAAAAATATAGAGAATATTTTTCTAAGTTTGAAGCCGAACTTGAAAAACTTTTTAGATTAGCTAATGAAGCTAAAGCTAAAGGGTTTGACCCAAAACAATCTGTTGAAGAGGAAATTAGAATTTCAAGAGATTTTGCGGAAAGAATTGAATGTATGGTGGGGCCTCCTGGCGTAGCTAAAAGAATCCGTGAGTTAAGTCATATGCAAAGAGTTCCTCTTGCCTTTAAAATTGCTGAAGAAATTCTTTATGGTGGTTTTGGAAGCTTTGATAGTGAAAAGGCTGCAGAGCAAGCGATTAAGACAGGTACAGCCATCTTAACTGAGGGTGTTACAGCCGCACCAATTCAAGGGATAGTTAAGGTTGCGATTAAACAACGTCAAACAGACCATGGTTTTTCAAAATATTTGTCTATATATTTTGCTGGTCCTGTTAGGTCTGCTGGAGGAACTGAGCTTGCTTTAGTTGTTGTTTTAGGAGACTATGTTAGAAGACTTTTGGGTTTAGATGTTTATAGGGTTTCTGAAGAGGAAGTTTCAAGGTTTATTGAAGAGTTAAGGCTTTATGAACGTGAGGTTTCACGTTTCCAGTTTCATGTTGATGATGAAACTATAGCTTATATTCTTCGCCATCTACCGGTTGAGGTTACGGGAATTAAAACTGATCCTGTTGAAGTTTCATCTTTTAGAGATATTCCAACAATAGAGACAAATGCTGTGAGAGGTGGAGCATTAAGAGTTATAAATGACGGTATTGCTGGAAGAGCTGGTAAAGTTTGGAAGGTTATTGAGGATTTAAATCTTCAGGGTTGGGATTGGCTTAAAAATGTGGTTGTAGCTAAAAATGAGGAGAGTGAAACTGGTTATCTTCAAGACATCATTGCTGGAAGACCCGTTTTTTCTTTCCCATCAAATTCAAAGTTTGGCGGTAGGTTTAGGTTAAGGTATGGACGTGCAAGAAACACTGGACTTGCAGGTGTTGGTGTTCACCCGGTAACTATGATTATACTTAACGGATTTATTGCTGTTGGAACTCAGCTAAGGCTTGAGCTTCCTGGAAAAGGAGGTATTGCTAGTCCTGTTGAGACAATTGAGCCTCCTATTGTTAGGTTGAAAGACGGTTCTGTTATTAGAATTGAAACTGTCGAGGATGCTTTAAGACTTAAAGACCAGGTTGAAAAAATACTTTTTCTTGGAGATCTTCTGGTTTCTTTCTCAGAGTTCTATGAAAATGAAAAAATGCTTGTTCCTTCTGGATATGTTGAAGAGTGGTGGGTTTGGGATTTAAAAAAGGCTTTAAAGGAGAGGTTTAACGGTTCTATTGAGGAAGCATCTAAAAAAACAGGTATTTCAGTTAACCGTTTAGAAAAGCTCATAAATAGCTTTTTAACTGTTAAACCAACATCGATTGAAGCTCTAAAAATTTCTTTAGAGTTAGGTGTTCCGCTTCACCCAAGATACACCTACTTTTGGAGAAATTTAACATTAAAAGAGTTTGTTAATCTAAGAAGAGCTATTTTAGATGGAGAAATTAGAGTTGGTGATAAAGGTTTTGTAGAGAAAATTGTTTTAGATTTCAGCTCTGAAACAAAAATCCTTCTCGAAAAGCTCTTAATTCCACATAGAATTTTTAGGGAAAAGATTTTTATTGAAGAAGATGCAGCTCCGCTGGCTATATGTTTAGGTTTAGGAAAAGATTTTGATGAGTCTAACCTCTTAGAACAGGATGTTTTAAAGTTTGTAAGTAAATTTGCAGGTTTTGATATTAAAGATAAATATCCCTCTTTTGTTGGTGCAAGAATGGGTCGTCCTGAAAAGGCTAGAGAAAGAAAGATGAAGCCTCCCGTTCACGTTCTTTTTCCTGTTGGTTTAGCCGGTGGAGCTCAAAGAAACCTTGTTGAAGCTTCACAAAAAATTGTTGAAGTTGAAGTTGTTAAACGTATATGTCCAAAATGTGGAAAACAAACATTTAAACCTGTTTGTCAAACATGCAACACAAGAACAACAATTCAAGGTTATTGTCCAAAATGCGGGAGAACTTTACCTGAAAATGAGAGTATTTGCCAATACTGTCAAACCGAGGTAAGATTTTATACCAAACAAATAGTAGACTTAAAGGAGTATTTAGAAGAGGCCTGTAAACGTTTAGGTTTGAGTTTTCCAGAGCTAGTTAAAGGTGTTAAAGGTTTAACTAACGAAAAAAAGATACCTGAACCACTAGAGAAAGGTTTGCTTAGAGCTAAATACGGTTTAACGGTATTCAAGGATGGAACTATAAGATACGATTTAACAAATGCTCCCTTAACCCACTTTAAACCAGCTGAAGTTGGAGTATCTATTCAAAAGCTTTGGGAGCTAGGTTATAGGGAAGATTATCAAGGAAATCCTTTAAAAGACCCTAATCAGCTTTGTGAACTTAAAGTTCAAGACATTATTATTCCTGAAAAATGCGGAGATTTTCTTGTTAAAGTTGCATGTTTTATTGATGAATTGCTTGAAAGACTTTACGGGCTTAAAGCATACTATAACGTTAAAACCAGAGAAGACTTGGTAGGACATCTGGTTGTTGGTTTATCTCCTCATACTTCGAACGGTGTGCTTGGTAGGATTATAGGTTTTTCAAAGCTAAATGTTTGCTATGCTCACCCGTTATGGATCTCAGCCAAAAGAAGAGACTGTGATGGTGATGAGGATGCGATAATGCTTGTCCTAGATGTTCTTTTAAACTTTTCTAGGGAATATATACCTGCCCAGATTGGGGGAATAATGGATACACCACTACTTTTAACACCTATAATTAACCCCTTTGAGGTTGATGACCAAGTTTGGTCTCTAGATTTATGCACAATTTACCCACCAGAATTCTATGAAAAAACTTGGGAGAATGTTCTTCCTAAACATGTTTCAAATCTTATTGATATGATTATGTTTAGGTTAGGTAAGCCAAGCCAGTATGAAGGGTATAGGTTTATGCATGACATTTCGAATATAAATTTGGGTGTACGTGAAAACACGTATAAAAGACTTGAAACTATGATGGATAAGCTTCAAAGTCAAATGTTTTTGATGGATAAAATTGAGGGTGTTGACACTAAAGATGTTGCTAAAAGGGTTTTGAATGTTCACTTTATGAGGGATATTGTTGGAAATTTAAAGGGATTTGCAACCCAAGCTTTCCGATGCAAAAAATGCAACCAAAAATTTAGGAGAATACCATTAAAGGGCAGATGTTTAAAATGTGGTGGAGAACTTACTCTAACAGTCTATAAGGGAACTGTTGAAAAATATTTAGAGGCTGTTGAGTGGCTTGCAAAACTTTACAAGATTGAAGACTATTATAAACAAAGAATAGAGCTTGTTTCAGATGAAATTAGTATGGTTTTTACTGATGCTACAAAAGAAGAAGCAAAGAAAAAGACTTTAACAGAATTTATGTAGGATTTTCTTAGGGAAATTCCTTGTCTAGGGAAACTTTCCACCCGAATGCATATATTCCATCAATAAAAAATAAGAAGGCTGGTTTAAAAGCCAGAAGCCTAATCTTAAATAGTTTGATTGAAACTCCACTTAAACCAAAAGACCTATGTTTAAAAACAGGTCTATCTTCCTCTGCACTGCATTACCACCTAAAACTTTTAGAAAAACATAATCTTATTAGGAGAAGAAAAATATCAAAAAGAAGGTTTATGATTGAAAAAACTGGTTTGGGACAAAAACAAATCCAAAATTTTACCTAATAAGATGGAGTGTTTTAAAGTTTTTATTGGGTTAACGTGAAAATTTTTGTATGCTAACAAACCTGTTAGTTGCCGTTTTAATTGCTTTACTTCCGGCATTTATTCTCTTCTTATTTCTCTTCTTTTCCAGCTGGGAAAATTTGCTATGGGTTGTTTTTGGTTTAGGTGCTCTTGGCTGGTTTTTAGCCTTCCTTCTAAGGATTTTACCACTCCAGGCTCCAGTTAAAATCTACGGTCCTATGTTTACCCTAACTCTTTGGAATCTAGCTTATGCCTCCATACTTGCTGGTTTATTTGAGGAGAGTATACGTTATATTTTGATGAGAAAAATTTGGTTCATACGTCAAAGTTTTAGACATGTAACATCTTTTGGCTTAGGGTGGGGTTTTGGAGAAGCGGCTATAATCTATGTTGGAACCCTCATCTCTTTATGGATTATTGGAAAACATTTCACATTTCTAGACATGTTACCTGGGGCTATTGAAAGAAATTTAGCTATTGTTATACACGTAGCATTAACATTTATTCTTATTAAAGCCATAGTTTCTTTAAGGTTTTTATGGTTTGCTATGGGTATTCATGCTGGAGTAGACTTTCTAGTAACAACTGTCTATCGAATTTATCGTCTCCCTATTTGGGAAGTTGAAACAATCATTGCTTTGATCGCCATAATACTGTTTACCTATGCATACCTGTTAACAAGAGGATTAACATCAATAAAATATGTCGATCTTTCAGGATTAGGCTCATAAAAATGAAGCTTAAAGTAGCCTTAGTTCAGTTTGCAAGAAGAGAAAGCTTTAAAGAAAATATTAAGAGAATGCAAGAAATTCTAAGCGATGTTAAAGATGTGGAAATTGTTTGTCTACCCGAAGCATGGGTTGGAAAGGCTCTCATACTAGAACCTAAAGATGTAAACATTATTATTTTAAGTCTGGGTAAAATTGCAAAACAGAACAACATTAATATTCTTCTTGGAGGGTTTTTTATTAAACGAAAAACTAAAATTGTTTCAACTTGCTACCTAATTAACAATGAAGGTGAGGTAGCTGGTTTTACTGATAAACTTTTTCCATCAATGGCTGTTGGTGAAAGAGTCTTCTCAGATTTTGGTGAAACCTTAAACATCCTTACAGTCGATAATACAAAGTTTGGGGTTGTGGTCTGTGTTGACGCAATGTATCCTGAGATAGTAAGAAAATTATCTTTAAAGGGTGCAAAAGTGATTTTTAACCCAGGAAACATACCAGAAAACAGAATTAAGCTATGGGAACATGTTGGTGTAACTAGAGCAGCTGAAAACACCATATACTATGTTTTTGTGAATAACACTTATACAACCTATCCGGATGGAAGAAAAGTTATGGGTAAAAGCTTTGTAGCATCACCTTACGGAGAAATAATTTTTCAGGCAGATGAATCTGAAAATGTCTTTCAAGTCGAATTAGACCTGTCATTTATAAGTAGGGTTAGAGAAAGGTGGCCTTACCTCTCAGACATAGAAAAATACTGGAAAACCTAATCTAGGTTCCGTCTTTGTTCCTGGAAAAGTTCTCTTAAACGTGGGTCCTCAGAAAACACTTTTTCTAAAGTTTTAGGTGGAACATTTATTCTTATCTTCTTTGTTCTTCCATATCTTCCAAGGTTTGCTATTTGAGTATTTACAACTCCAAGCATCGTAAGTTCATTCAGAAGACCACTCACCCTTCTCTGAGTTAAAACTTCAACCCCAAGTTTTCCACATAAACCCCGATAGGTCTCGTAGAGTTTTCCAGTTGTAATTTCATGATAAGGATTCTCCACATATAAGACATAAAGGAGTATTTTTGAGTGTAGCGGTAAAGTACTCAAAACTTCAAACACCCTATCATGCTCAATTTTTCTTTTAGCCTCATAGACATGCTCTTCTCTAACAATAGAACAGCCCTGTCTCTCCGCAATTTCGCCAGAAACTCTAACAAGATCAAGTGCTCTTCTAGCATCTCCATGCTCAGACGCAGCCAATGCAGCACAAAGATTTAAAGTTGACTCCGGAAAAACACCAGGACGAAAAGCTAGCTTGATTCTCTGAAGTAAAATATCTCTTATCTGTTCAGCTGTATACGGCTTAAAAACCATCTCTTCTTCGCTTAAACTGCTTAAAACTCTTGGATCAAGCATCTCCTTAAAGTAAAGGTCGTTAGAGATCCCTATGACGGTAAGCTTGCTGTTTTTTAGGTCCTCATTAATTCTTGTAAGGGTGTAAAGCATACCATCACCATAATTCCTAACAAGAACATCAACTTCATCTAAAACAACAATAAACGGGGAGCCTAAAAACTCTAAACAGGACTTAAACCGTTTTAAAACTTCGGCTGTTGCAAGCCCTGTAAAAGGAATTTTTACTCCTAAAGCTGAACACATAGCAGAAACAACTCTATACTCTGTTCCAGCAGTTCTACAGTTTATGTAGCACACATTTATCCTTTGACCAATTTCTAAACCTTTCCTATAAAGTCTATCAAGAACATGGCGGGCGACAGCTGTTTTACCTGTGCCAGTTTTACCGTAAACAAAAAGATTTGAACATTTTAAGTTTCTTAGTGAGGGGGCTAAAACCTCTCCAAATCTTAAGATTTCATCCTCACGATGGGGAAGCTCATCAGGGATAAAGTCATGTCTAAGAACATCATGGTTAAGGAAGATAGGTGATTCCCCAATAAACTTCTCAAATAAATATTCAAGCTTATCCGTTAACAATCCCCCAGAAGAAGATATCAGGCTTAGAGAAATAAACCGTTTCATATAAAAAACATGAGAATAAACACAAAAGAATAAGATAGATCAAAATGATCAAAGATTGATGGAAATTTACCATAAAAAATTTTGTTTGTTTTTTCTTTAGACTGAAGAAATTTAGGGAAAATAAAATCTTTGTTGTTAATAGTTTTTGTTTTTACTCTTTAATTTAAACCATGATGTCATAAAGCTTCGTGAATTCTTGGTAAATTCCTTTAAAAAACACTTTTGTTTGAAGTTTACCAAACTCAGTATGTAAACGTTTTAGTATCCTAAAGGTTTTCTTCGGATTCTTTTTAAGAAAAGCCTTTAAGACCAGGTAGGTTGTTTCATCATTCGGATAATTTCGGACTTTGTTATTCTTTTTATTGGGAAGGTAAAAGTAAACCCGTCGGATACTTATACCCAAAATTTTAGCAGTTTCCCTAGAATTTGAACCACATTCCCTATAAAAATCCATAAAAAGTTCCAGTCTCTTATTTTTTGGAATAAAACCAACAATCTTTCTTAAAGAACTTGCCACGCTGACACCCCTTAATTTCCACTGGAAAATAAAGTTTTTAATATAAACTAAAATTGACCACAATTAAAAGTTCCTATACAGAAGTTTAGATTTATCCAATAGAGAATTAAACAAAGAAGAGAAAAGAAGCTAGTTAGACGAAGAATTCTTTTCCACTGGAAATGGAGGGGTTTGAGGATGAACTTTAAGAGGAAAATTCGAAACTCTCCTTAATCTTTTCACTTATCTTATAAACATAGGGTATCGTTGTTGTATCTCTTTCAACATATCCCTCAAGAAAAAGCTTCTTCATAAGTCTACTTGAATGTTCCCTAGTTTTACCTATAACCTCCCTTATTTCTGACGCTGTCTTTGGACCACTTGTTGCTAAGACGCGCAGAACTTTCATCTCTGTTGGTGTTAATTTTGCGAGCTCTATATCTTTACTCCTTATTCTGAAAGAATTAACATCTGCTGAATAGCCTTGATTAACAGAGACATCCATCCCGCCTCTAAACGGTCTTCCTCTAACCTTTCTTGACAAGTCAAGAATTTTTTTGTCAAAAGCTTTTAAAGTTTTTACAATACTGACCTGGGCTCTTAAAGTATCCTTTACCCCTTCAGCTAAACTCCGGAATTTTTCTTCATATTCTTCACTTTTACCCTTGAATTCGTCTAAAGACGAAACATAGGTTTCAAATTTAAGGCTTATATCGTTAACTTTCTCATCTAACTCTTTTATTCTCCTATTAAGATTATTAAAAACCAATTGAACCATATCATTAAACTCTTTAAAGCTAGGGGATCTTAAATGCAATCTGCTGGAAGTAAGGAAAATCGCAACTAGAATAACAATAGAAACTATGAGTATACTCAAGATTTGGTAGTCTAACAATTCGAAAGCCATGTTAGAAGCCTCCTCTAGCGTGATGTGTGATTTGTGATATCACATCACAGATTACATGTAACGTAAATAATGTATAAAAAGTCACAATTGACATCACAAATAACAACCTGTAGATCACACACCTCAAACTTGCTAAAAAATTGGCTTTTTACGATGTTATTTAAGGAATTTTTAGCCTAATAAGCTTTATGGTGTTTCAGAAACCTCTTCGCATATCACATTTAATGTTAATTGTGATGTGTGATTTGTGATATGTAACATGTGATGTCACGGATATCACTTAAATATCCTTTGAAGAAGCATACTCAATTAAAACTTTTTCAATCTCTTCTTTCATAACCCTTAGAATATCCGTTTTCTCTTCATCACTTCTTAACGATTTTTGCTGAGCTTCAACATATTCCCTAAGTCTGTTCGAAACTTCAATACATTGGAGTAGAAGTGTCGACGAATCAGCCAATTTTAAGTATCCTAGAAGCAAAATCGTGTATATTGACCTTATTATATTTCTTTTAGCCTGTTTTAGCGTTCTATTAAAAGAACCTCGACTAACTTTTCCTCTACTTCTAAAATAAGTCTTTTTTTCTGAATTAATCTCATTATTTAAGAAATTTTTTGTTAAAATTTCAATTAGAACGGTTTCTAGTTGAATTTTTGTTAAATTGCTATTTTCTACGAGTATTTTTAGAATTGGATCATTATTTATGGATTTTATTAAATTTTGAACTTCTTCTACGCTTTGTAGAACAATCGTTCAACCCTTCCTTTTATTGGATACACTTTTGTATACCACTTCTATGATTAAAATTTTTTGTTTTAAGCAAAAATTAATGTTCGATTTTTTGGAGGGATTTGATAGACTACATAGACACCCTTTCCGAAAAAGGTTTATAGCCAAGAATTTTCTCACATGCTTTTTCAACTTTTTCCCGGTGTTCTGGTAAAGTATAAACTCTAACAATGTCTATAAATTCTGAGAGAGCTGAGAGAATGGGCGAGACTTCCTTTATTCTTTGAACTCTTCTACCTTTTGGCGTCTTCTTGTAAACAAGTATTTCTGAACGTCTCCTTTCAACAGGGTTTACTGGAACTGACAGAAGTTGTGGTACATCTATTATTACGTAATCCGGGTCTATCTTTGCCTCTTCCCCTATCTCAGATTCTATCTTTTTTCTAATGGTTACCTTATTAATTAAGTTTGTAAAGAAGTCGTTTCGCTGGTGAAGAACAAGCTCATAAGTACTTTTAAACAGTTTTCTTTCCTTTAGATTTGAGTATATCTTGTAAGCTTTAACAAGATTATCCTTTATCTCGTTTTTTAGGGATTCTAAATCTAACATGACTTTATGGTCATCAAGGCTAAGGAATTCTTCAAGGGAGGTAAAGGGACATAACCCCAACTCTCTATGAGCAAAATCCATAGCCCTTGCAAGCATAACATTTGCTGCTCTAACGGTTCGATGGAAATAAACAACATTAAACATCTCAATCCTTGAGATTATATAAGACTCTAAAACACCGAAAGCTCCTGAATAATCTGCTGCTAACTGATTCTCTACAAGATCCAGAGACTCAACAAGCCTATAAACATCAAACTTTCCATACTCAACGCCAGCAAAATAAGAATCTCTTAAAAGATAATCCATTATGTCTGAGGAGAAGTGTCCAGCTATAATCTGATTTAAAAACCTTTTTTCTTCAATATCTAATCTTCCAACAGCAAGTTTTGAAAGTTCAATTTTTGAGTATCCGTTTTTTTCTAAGATGTCTCCAATTTCTGTTTCTCTTATGATTCTCTCTCCAACGTCTTCATGGGTTAAATGAGTATACTTGTCTAAAATTTCCTCATAAACATGAGAAAATGGTCCGTGGCCAATATCGTGAAGTAAACCTGCAAGCCTAAGTTTTTGAACATCCTCCTCTGTTAAATAACCTTTTTCCATTAAATGGTTTCCTATAAGTCCTGAAATGTGCATAGTCCCTATTGAGTGGATAAATCTTGTATGGATAGCTCCTGGATAGGTTAAGTCTGCGCATGCTAGTTGCTTAATTCTTCTAAGTCTTTGAAAAGTTGGTGAATCTATAACTTCTTTTTCAACCTCTGTAAAATGGATATAACCATGAACAGGATCCTTTATTTCCCCTATCCACTTCAAGATTTATCCGCCCTTAGCTACTCTATCTCAATAGATTTGGCCAGCTCAAGAAGAGCTTTATTAGTATGAATATCGTCTTCCTGATAGATAAACACCGAGGAAATAGCAAGTTTCCTGAATTTTGATGCTAAATGTTCAGCCAAAATCCTTGTAATATTCACGTTTTTATGTCCGATTATAAGTGTTGAAGAAGTCATAGTAAGGTTTGTCTTTGGGATGGCTAAAGCCATTGTTCCTATTTTTCGATTTTCACCTTCAAAAAAGAATCCGAAAACAGCATTCTCAAGTTCAACAAGATATACTGTAAACTTTTTACCGTTTTTTTCAACAGATTTAAGGCATGATTTTGGAAAAATCATAATATGTCTAACCCTAAAAATGTAGTGGGAAAGGTTAGATTAGAACTTTAGGCTGACAGCTATGAGAATAAAACATAGAAGCTGGATGCTTAAGATCTTAAAAGTACTAAGAAAACATTTTGGTAAGATAAACTGGGAGTTTGAGGATCCGTTTAAACTTTTGATTGCAACTATTTTAAGTCAACACACTTCAGATAAAAATAGTCTTAAAGCTTTTGAATCTCTGGAAGAAAAAATCGGAGTAGAACCTGAGAAATTAGCAAATAGAAACACAGGTGAAATCGCAAAAGCAATAAAGTCTGCTGGTTTATGGAAAATTAAAGCTAAAAGAATAAAAGAAGTTTCAAAAATCGTTTTAAAGGACTTTTCAGGAGATTTATCAGAGGTTCTTAGTCAACCCTTAGAAGAAGCTAGAAAAACCTTGCTTAAGCTTCCAGGTGTTGGAGAAAAAACAGCTGACGTACTTTTAGTTTTTTCAGGTGGAATGCCCGTTTTTCCAGTTGATACTCATCTTTTTACTGTTGCTAGAAGACTTGGGATTTCAACCTCTAAAAACTATGAATCTGTTAAAAAGGCATATGAGAAACTTATCCCACCAACCATGAGAGGAGAGGCTCATATTTTACTTTTAACACTAGGTAAAGAGTATTGTATAGCAAGGAAACCAAAATGTTGGCAATGTCCAATTAAGAAGCTTTGCCCATATCCAGAGAAAACTATGGTCTAAGATACTCATTTGGTATGCTAAAGTTTAACAAAATGTTTTTTTAGATTTTGCTAATTTTCTGTCCTTTTCTGGTTCATTTTTACATTTTTAGATTAAATTTTCGCCGAATTTTTTAAGTTTAAAGTCTTGTCTTACATATGGTTTATGCTTGAAATCTTATATTGTGTTTTCTAGTTTTTTAGTTGGGGGTTTTGCTTTGGCTCCAAGGTTTCTAAAAAACTGGGATAGAAAAGAAAAGGAGTCTATATTTGAGAGAATTAGTGAAAAAATCCATCATAAACCACCTTTACGTGAGAGACTCTCAAACTCAATCTATAGGTTGAATGTTATCCAGGCAAAACTTGAAAACCTTGGGAGAAAAATGGAGCTTAAAGATAAAGAGCTTTTTGCTAAATGTTCAGATGCGCTTGCGAATGGTGATGAGGAAAGGGCAAAAATATATGCAAACGAGTGTACAGAGGTTAGGAAGGTTTTGAGAATCCTGCTTCGTAGTCAACATGCGATTGAACAGGTAACTTTAAGACTTGAAACAATCAGGGAATTTGGAGATGTTGTTGGTGAAATGGCACCTATAGCAAATGTTGTTCATTCTCTTAAAAGTCAGCTTGCTGGAATAATGCCTGAAGTCTCCTATGAATTAGGTATTATTGGTGATACCCTAAATGGTTTAGTTGTTGAAGCTGGAGAAGCTACAGGCTCAACATATGACTTTGAAGCATGTGGTGAGGAGGCTCAGAAGATACTTCAAGCTGCAAGCGCAGTAGCTGAGCAAAAGATTAAGGAGCATCTACCAGATCTACCGCTTCCAACAACATCAACACATGAGAAGGTTACTAGTAATCCTTAACAAATCTTCTCTTTTTCTTAAGTTTTAGCTGAACTATAAAAAGAACCACCATTAAAGCTAAAAGTCATAGTTCTTTTCTTTCGTTTAGGGTTTAATAGTTTATGGTTAAAGTTTTAGCTGTTGAAGATGGAAGCTTTAGAAGCAATATCCTCTTAAGAAAGAGGAAAGGTAAAGCCTTTCTTATTTGTGTTTTAGTTGATAATTTTAAGATTAAGAAAGTTTTTTTATCTCATGTTACGGTTGATGGTTTAGATGCAACAAACCGTCTGGCTGAGATTATTAAAAAATCAGGTAAAACTTTTGATATTGTAATGTTACCTTCCGTCGCATATGCTGGCTTTAACCTCATAGACCCTGTTAAGATACATGAAAAATTTAATGTTCCCGTTTTAATAGTTAATCCTAAAAAACCTGATAATAAGGCGGTAGAATTTGCTCTTAGAAAACATTTTAAAGACTGGGAGAAAAGACTTAAGATTATCCGTAAAGTTGGAGAACCTTCACCTTTAAAAATTAATGAAGAAAAAACCGTTTACCTTTACTATTTTGGCCTATCATTTGAAGAGGCTAAAAACCTGGTAAAACAGTTAATAGTTTTTGGAAATAAACCTGAACCCTTAAGGATAGCTGATCTTATAGCACGTGGACTTGGAATGGTTAGTTTAGTTAAGTAAACGTTTTAAAGTCTATAGGTGTTAGGTTTAAGGTTTGAAGGTTAATCACAGGGATAACACCATAAATCGGTGTTATTCCCATCTTTTTCTGATAACTTGTTTGTCTTTGCCAACATCCAGAGTTTATAACCCAGACCCCCCTGTAGGTTAAATAGTCGAAAACATGGATATGACCAGAATGGTAAATGTCGGGAACCTGTTCAACAATCATCCAGTCTTTTGGTTCTGGGGCAATAGGTGTTTTTCCACCATAGATTGGAGCTAAATGTCTTGTCTTTAAAAGACTAATCATCGCATGGGTAACGTTATGATGGTTTACGTGAGGTAAAGCCACTAAAACATCTTCTAAGCTTCTACCATGGTGAATTAGTATGTTTACCCCATGAAGCTTAACTTGAGCTGGATTTCCAAGCATAGTTATGTTTGAGATTTTATAGATTGGTTCAGCAAACTTTTTTTGGATTGCTGGTTGAGGAAGAATTTTTCTTGATGCATCATGGTTTCCAGGAACAATTATAATCCTAATATAGTCCGGGATTTGCTCAAAAATTTTTGCTGCAACCCTATATTGCTTATAAATGTCTTTTATTTCAAGTTCTTCTTCCTGTTGAGGATATAGACCAACACCATCAACAAGATCTCCAGCAACAACCAAATATTTTACCCTTCCAGCAATTTCCCTTTCTTTCTCACCACCGATCTTCCCTTTTAACCAGGCTAAAAATTTTTCAACAAGTTTTTCCTCGAAAACCTTACTTCCAACATGAAAATCTGAAGTCAAAACAACATTAACAGGATCTTTTGAATACGATGGTTTGTGGTAGGGTATATCTGGAAAAAGCAGATCTTCGGCTACTATAAGACTATTGCCACTTTTAAATCCGACAACGCAAATAACCTGATCTAAAAAAACTTCTTGAGCTTTTTCTATTAACTCCAACCTATCTGGTTGAATAAGGACAGTTATAGTATCCTCAAAATCTTCAAGCGTAATAAAAATTCTTTTTCCCCGACTAACTTTCTCAGAAACCATTCCAACAACTTTTACACGGGTACCATTTCTCTCTCTTAAAACACTGCTAACAGTTAGATACCCTCTAATATCCATTCTTTGACTAAGAATTCTTAGAAGTCTTCTAAACCTGTCTTTAAAATATTCCTGAAAATTTTCTATGTTTCCAGTTGAAGCTAAAGATTTTGTTGGATCCTTAATGACTTCAACTCTCTCTTCAATCTCTTTAGCATAGGGATGCCAAACACCCTTTCCCACCTCAACTTTCTCTTCAGCATGTAGTTGGTATTCAAGTCTCTCCGGAGATTTAAGCTCAACAAAAACCTTCTCAATAATCTCTTTACTAACAAAAACCCTATCAGGAACCCCTCTAATCTTTTCTAAAATCAAATTTACAACTTTTTCAGGTTTAGCAATCTCTAAAATAGACCGAAGAAGCTTAAACGCTTCACCGTCAACCTGGTAACCAGCCTCAAAAATTTTTTCTACAACTTTTCTTAATTTATCCTCTAAACCAACCTGACTCATTGACCCTTTTCCATTTAAAGATTAGCTGGTTTATTAAGTTAAACTTTTCACTAAGCCTAAAATTACCAAAATCTAAAATAGTTTATCTAACCTTAAAGTTAAGGTTGGTGGGTTAGATTGGTTGAGAAGAGCAGTTCTATTAGAACACAGGTCCCTCGACCTTTAAGGATTATTACTGTTGAAACAGAAAGAGGCAAAATTTCAGCTAGGATGGATATGAGAGCTAAGGTTGCAAGATTTGAGTTTTATGATATAAAAGGAAACAAAATAACGGAGTTAAATATTCCAGAAGAAGAATATCTAAAAACTTTTAGAAATATTTTAGACCAGCTAATTGAATGGCTTGAGTTTTGGAGGAGAGGGTAAATGAGTGATGTTGCAAGAGTAACCTATACACCACAAAGAATAGTCCCGTTAACAGAAATTCCAGAAGAAAAAATCATGAAAGACCTTGAAAGGTATAAGAGATTAGCTTTAGAGCTTGGAGTTACGGCGGTAGAAACTGTAAAGGTTGACGAGTATATTCTACCGTTTATTGATGAGCGGGTTAGGTTTAAATGTTTAATCCCAAAATGTGGAAATTGGGGAACAAACCCAAACTGTCCTCCAAGAACTCCTCCAGTTGATGAGATTAGAAAACTTTTAAGCCGTTATCGTTGGGCTTTAGTTACTAAGATAGATGCTAGACCACCAGAAGACTTTGCTGGTAGAAGAACGGTGGTTGATATGCGTTTTATCTCATGGTATGCTAGGTTAAATGAGATTACTCATAGAGTTGAAACAACAGCATGGAATGACGGATACTATTTGGCTTTATCCTTAACAGCAGGCTCTTGTAGGGAATATTTATGTCATGGACGTAAATGCACCGCAATAGACCCTGGTGGAGAATGTAGGTATCCTTTAAGAGCAAGACCAAGTCTTGAAGCTTATGCAATAGACTGTTTTGGTTTAGCTGCAAAACTTGGTTGGGAAGTTTACCCTATAGGGGTTCTAACAGACCCAGCAAAAGTTCCGTGTGCAGTATGTATGGCTGTAACCTTCATAATTTAAAACTTTAACCAAGACTTCCACAAACAGGACAATCATCTATTCTTTTAACATCTACCGTTCTAAACTCCATGTTTAACCCATCAAAAAAGAGAAGTTTACCTACGAGAGGTTTTCCAATTCCTGTTATTAGTTTTACTGTTTCAATAGTTTCCAAACATGCCATAACACCTGGAGTTGCACCTAAAACAGGGATAGGTTTTGCTTCAGAAATTTCTTTAACAACATAACATTGATAACATGGACCTTTTCCCGGGATTATAGTCATAAGTTCTCCAGTCAACTCATATACTGCAGCATGTACAAATGGTATTCCCAAATTTACGCACGCCTTATTTAATAAAAATCTAGCCTTAAAATTATCCATACCATCAACAACAACATCCGCCTCTTTAATAAT
Organism: uncultured Candidatus Bathyarchaeia archaeon; assembly: GCA_964484995.1. Lineage (GTDB taxonomy): Archaea > Thermoproteota > Bathyarchaeia > Hecatellales > Hecatellaceae > EX4484-218. Next base: position 24,053 of record CAZAHF010000005.1, read on the forward strand.
GGAGGCAATATTTTCTTCTTTTATCTCAATTTTTAACCCCTCAACTTTAACCTCAGAATTTAATCTTCTAAGTTTCTCTAAAGCAGATTTTATTTTAGTTTTCCCTACATCTTCTTCCCAATACAATATCTGCCTGTTAAGATTGTTAAGCTCAACTTCCCCCATATCAACTAAAACAACTTCCCCAATACCAGCAGCTACAAGATAGGTTGAAGCTATACAACCTAAACCACCAACACCTGCAACAACAACTCTTGCATTTTTTAGTTTTTTTTGAGCCTCAATACCAAAACCACGGATTTTTATTTGTCTATCGTAACGTTCAACTTCCTTTAGAGTTAGTTCCACCATTTCTTTATCACCAAAAACTAGATCAAATACTAGAGTACTTTTATTGACTATTTTTACTCTAAAAGTTCGTTTAGTAGACTTTTTGCTTCACCAATAGATTGGACATTTCTAATTAGGATTTTGTTTCCTGAAACACTTATTTCTCTCCCCTTATAATCGACTTTTAATAGTACACCAGCAACCATGCTTTTTATTTTACCCTTGCTAGCTATCTTTTGGGCAACTTCTTTTTGTTTACCGTGTTTAAGGATAGCGACATACTCCTCTACATCTCCACATGCTTTCTCCATGTTTTTAACATACTCTCCGATTTTCTCATTCATAAGAAGAAGCACCTAAATCTTTACCTTTTTTGAAAGAGCTTCAGCTAATTTTTCTTCTTCTAAAACATGTTTTTCCTCAACTGTTAACTCTTTAGGTAACCACTTTGGCATAAAACCCTTCTTAGCATAATATTCTCTTATAGCCTTTTTTAGAGCACCTGTAGCTAAAATTCCACAATGAGCTTTTACAGAAGGTAGTCCCCCAATCTCTTTTGCCACATCCTTCCAACCTATCTTCCATACGTCGACTAATTTTCTACCTTTAATCATCTCGGTTAGAATGCTTGCAGTTGCAATATTTGCAGCACAACCATAGCTTTCAAATGTCGCCTTTTCTATAATCTCATCTTTTTCATTTATTTTTAGGTAAATTACCACCATGTCTCCACAAATAGGGCTACCCACAGTTGCAACAATAGTTGCATCTTCCATTCTACCCGCATTTTTCGGATTCTTAAACAACTCAATAATTTTAGGATTGTAGGGTAATGGAACCCTAGACAAAATTTTCCCCTTCCAGAGATTTATGTTGGGCTTAAAGACCTCAACCTTTCAACAGCTTTAGGTATCTGTTCCAACACATAGCTTATATCTTCCTCACTATGTCTTCTACTAATCTTCATTAATATGCTTCCATGAGCTTCTTCATGTTTTCTTCCTATCGCCATTAAAATATGGCTTGGTTGAAGCATTCTTCTTGTACACGCACTCCCACTTGAAACATAAACACCTCTTAAACTTAACTCTATTGTTAAAGCTTCCCCTTCACAACGTAGAAAGCTAATGTTAACATTATCTGGTGCACGTTTATTACCACGAGGACCATTTAGAATAGTATTATCAACAGATTCAAGAATACCATCAATTAGCTTATCTCTCAACCTTCTCATCCTTTGGGTATCTTCAGGAAAGTTTTTAAAGCATATTTCTGAAGCCTTCTTGAAACCAATAATTAGGGGGGTGTTTTCAACACCAAGCCAGAACTGTTGAAAACCTATGGGTCCCTCAAGCAAACGTTCAACTTTTACTCCTTCCTTAACATAAAGAACACTTACCCCCCTCGGTCCCTGAATTTTATAGCTGCTTAAAGTTGCAAGATCAACATCTAAATTTTTCACGTTAAACGCTATTCTACCATACGCATCCGAAGCATCTGTATGAAAAATTGTTTCAGGGTTTTTCTCTTTAACACCCTCCACGATCTCCTTAATAGGCTGGATTGTTCCAATTTCAGGATTTACTGTTGCTAGACTTACAAGTATAGTTTCTTTATCAATATTCTTTAGAAGTTCATCAGTTTTGATGAAACCTTCACCATCAACCGGAACCTTTACAACCTTAAACCCTTTCTCAATTAAAAGGTTAGAGATAAGGTCTATAGTTATTGGTTCACTGTTTGAAATTACGATTTTTCTCCCTTTATCCTTATAGGCTAGAGCAACCCCAAGTAATGCCAGATTGTTTGCTTCAACTTCACTACCCATAAAATTTATCTCTTCAAGCGAAGCTGAACCTAAATGTTGGGCAACTGTTTGAGCTGCCTCCAAAATAGCCTCATAGGCTTCCCATCCTTGTTTATGGGTTAAGGTAGGATTGCCGTAAGCCTTTTCATAAAAATATGGAAGCATTTCTTTAACAACTTCAGGAAAAATCGGTGTTGAGTTTTCTAGGTCAAGATAAACCTCCTTCTCAATTTTTTCATGGGCTTTAAGAACTTCTTTGACGCTTTTAAACAATTTTTAACCACCAGCTGAACGTGAAGTTTCCTTAACAATGGACAAAAACTTCTCTATCTCCTCATTTTTGTTGTAAAGGTAAGTTGAGGCTCTAACAGTTCCCTGAGGTTTACCAAGTACATGTCTAACAAGAGGTTGTGCACAATGCATCCCAGACCTTACGGCTATTCTTGCTGTTGAATCAAGAATTAAAGCTACATCATGTGGACTAAGATTAGCAATATTGAAAGATGTAACTCCAAGCTTAAACTTCGGCTCAGGACCGTAAACTTCAACACCAGGTATTTCTAATAATCCCTCATAAATTCTTTCAGAAAGTTTTTTTTCATGATGTTCTATTTTTTCAATCCCTATAGAGGTTAAATATTCAACAGCAGCTTTTAATCCTATAACTTCAGCTATAGGTGGAGTTCCCGCCTCAAACTTTGATGGACTATCTTTTAACTTAAACTCATCCAAATCAACTAGGTCAACGGTTCCTCCACCAACATAAATTGGATTTAAAGTTTTAATCAACTCTTCTCGGACGTAAAACCCTCCCGAACCTGTAGGTCCACACATTTTATGCCCTGAAAAAGCGAAAAAATCACATCCAATGCTTTTTACATCTATCTTCATATGAGGTGCTGACTGTGCACCGTCAACAAGCATTAATGCTCCATGCTCATGAGCTATTTCCGCTATCTCTTTTACTGGTGTTATAACACCTAAAACATTTGAAACATGAGCTATTGCAACAATTTTTGTTTTATCATCTATAGCCTTCTCAAAATCTGATAAATCAAATAAACCTTCAACACTAGGTTTAATTAATTCAACTTTAGCACCATAACGTTCTTTACAACGCATCCACGGTAAAAGGTTTGAATGATGTTCTAGAAGAGTTGTAACGATTTTATCTCCTTTCCTAAAACTTAAACTGTGGGCAATAGTGTTTATTGCTTCAGTTGTATTCTTAACAAAAACTATCTCATCTGGAGATTTCGCACCTAAAAAATCAGCTATAGTTTTTCTTGTAACCTCATACTCTTCACTTGCTCTTTGAGAAAACTCGTATAGACCTCTTTCAATGTTTGAACGATATGTAAGATAGTATTCAAGCATCTTATCTAAAACAATTTTTGGAGTTAAACTACTAGCAGCACTATCTAAGTAGATAACTCCAGTGTTAAGTATAGGGAAGTCTTCTCTAATCTTATCAACATTTAGCATTCTTACTTACCTCTCTCCCCCTTAACCCAGTAGTCATGTTTTTCAGTTATTTCCTTCTTCCAGATGGGTATACTGGTTTTAACCTCTTTAAGAGTTTCCATAACAACATCAAAAACATCTTTACTATGTTTTCCAATTGCAGCTATACAAACTGTTTCTTCTCCAGGTTTAGCTTCCCCAACAACATGGTGAATTACAATTTCAGCTACATTCTTATTTCTCTCTAAAACTCTCTTTCGTAAATCTTCCATAAACTTTAAGGTATTCTTTTCATCCACCTCATAGTAAAGTTTTTTAACTTTTTCACCGTTATAACCTCTTTCCCTAACAATACCTATAAAACACAAGATTGCTCCACATTCTAATGCTTTAGGGTTTTGTTTAAGTAGTGAAATAGCTTTTTGAAAGTTTATTTCCCCAACATTTACAAGTTTAACCTTCTCCATAGCTAGAGCCCTTTCATACTCTAAGACTTGGGAAAATTTTTATCTTTCTCTTCCATGTTTAAAGGTTAGGGATAAGGCTTTTGAAGGTTAAATTTAGACTTTTTGCTGAGCTTAGAGAAATTGCTGGTGAAAAAGAAAGAATATTAGAGTTTAATAAATCATTAACGGTTTTTGAAGCGTTGAATATTCTTTCGGATTTCTATGGTGAAAGGTTTAAGGAAAGAATTTTTAAAGAGGAAAATCCTGTTGAAAACTTTATAATTTTAGTTAATGGTGTCAACATAAAGAATTTAAACGATATGAAAACCCAGCTAAAAGATGGAGATGAAGTCTCAATATTTCCGCCAGTGGGTGGAGGATAAGTTGGACACCGATTATGTTACAACAATCCACAAAAACATTGTGTGGGGTGTAGTAAGATATAACTGCTAAAGACGATAAACATTATCCTTATTGTGGGAAAGAGCAACCAAGAATAACCTAAAAATAATGTTAAATTATTCTTCTTTTTTTAAAATTGTAAATGATGCGGGGGGTGGGATTTGAACCCACGAACCCTTCCGCAGCCAAAAATAACCTCTACGGGACAGGATCCTCATTCCTGCGCCTTTGACCAGACTTGGCTACCCCCGCGTTGGGAGTCTTCTGTTAGGGATATTTTTTGTTGCTGGTTTTAATGTTTTTGGTTTAAGGAAGCGGAAGGGAAAACTATTTTTGTTTTTGTTTATTCTGGTATTCTTGGTTGGTTTAATTTGAGTTTGGATGTTGATCTTAAACTGCTTGAACAGATTGTTAAAGAGGTTAAGTCTAAGGTTAAACCCTTGATTGGAAGAGTTGAAGCTTGGAAGATTGTCGGTGTTGGTGCTGGAGGAGATCAGACAAGATATATTGACCTTGTTGCTGAACAAACAGTTTTTGATTGTCTTAAAACAAACAACATCTCATGTTTTGTTGTAAGTGAAGAAAGCGGATTTAGAAAAGTTTTAGATGGAAATCCAAACCTATACTTTATAGTTGATAGTCTAGATGGAACCTACAATGCCTTACATGGGGTACCGTTTAACGCTATTTCTTTGGCTGTTGCAAATCAACTTAAACTTTCAGCTATAAGGCTTGGTGTGGTTGCAAGTCTAACAGATGAAATGTTTTTTTCAGCTGAGAAGGGTTCAGGTGCAAAACTTAACGGTGAACCTATTAGTCCATCCCAAAAAGAGAAAATCGAAGATGTGCTTGTTAGTATAAGCTTTACTCCAAACAAAAAATTTCTTGAAAAGATTTCTGGTATCTTAGAAAATGTTGTTCATGTAAGGCATTTTGGAGCTAATGCCTTAGAGGTTTGTTTTGTTGCTTGTGGAAGACTCGATGCAGTGATAGACATAAGAGGAAAGCTTAGGGTAACAGACTTAGCTGCTGCGTATCTAATCCTTAAGGAGGCTGGAGGATTAATTGTAGATGAAAACGGTTTTCCTCTTGACAGTCCAGCTGACAGTCCTGAGAAAAAAGTTTCTATGATTGCTGCTGGAAACAAAAAACTCTTAGATAAACTTCTTGGTCTTCTCAAATCTTCTTAATAAGAGGATAACCAAAAAACTTAATCTTTTATTGTTTCAAGAATGCTTACAACATTCCATATTTTTGTTCTTGTGTAAGGTGGCATGTTGGGATCCTGGGAAATTTCGTCTAAAATTGAGATTGCATCAGCAGACCTAACAGCATAAGTTTTAGCTTGGTTTTGTAAAACATCCATAGCTTCTTTAGCTGCTCTCCTAATGTTTCGCGGGGTTGTTGTATCCTCAGAAATATCCTTTAATATACCCATAGCTTGGTTTAGGCTTTCCTCATAAATCTCGGCTTTTTTCCTACGTCTAGCCATGACTTCTAACCTCCATAAAACTTGGTTAAAACAAAAATCTCAAATCTAAGAATACCCTATGGTTTCATTAGTCTAATTAGTTTTGGTTTAATATTTAAATTATGCTTAACATGGAGGAGAAGATTTGGAGTCAAACGTTAAAAAAATGGCTGAAGCCTTAAAGTCAGGAGCCACAATGCTTGAAGAAGCATGTCCACAATGTAGTTCCCCCCTTTTTAAGATGCCCTCAGGAGAAATTTACTGTCTTACATGTAACCGTAAGGTTATCTTAGTTAAAAGTGATGAGGAGGTTTTAAAGGCAAGTACCCCTACAACCTTAGCCCTACTAGAAGAAACATTACTAAAGAAGCTTTTAGAATTAGAAAAGAAGATTAGGGTTGAAGAAAACCCTGAAATGCTTCAAGGTTACCTAAACTTAACCCTAAGCTATCTAAAAGCTCTAGAAAAGATTAAAACCATAAGAAAGTAGTTTTACTCTTCTAACTTAAACCTCCATGCACACCAATATTCTTTGGGCAGCTGGTCTGGTGGGCAACCCAAACATTCAACCCTAATTTTTGGGTTTATAGTTTCAGCAAATTTTTTGAAGTAGTTGAAACCCACAGGTTTACATGGAAAGATAGGTTTCCCACTCCTAACTCTTGCCATCTGTGGTTTACATTCAACCACTCTTAAAATAACATCATTTTCCGATTCTCTTTCGAACTTAAATTTTACGGTAAGCATAAAAGGTGTATGTCTTAATGTTTCAATAAGTGTTTCAATGTTATCTCCTTTTAAACCTAAAGCATCTTTAAGGATTTTAGCTTCCCTCACAGCCATATTCTCCCATGCAATTCCATCAATTTCTGTTGCAACGTGAACACCAAACTTATCTTCAACACCTAAAAACCAGAAACCATCCAAGATTTGAAAAATTCTGGCGTAAGCTTTTAGCAAGCTAAAAAGTTTTTCTTTTGAAAGCGCCTCAAACAAAATTTTTTCACCAACAAGTTTTTTCTTTTCACAAAAATTAAGGTTATTGTTTATTAGACTGTTAACAAAAATTTTAGGTATAATATTGGTGGCTGGTGTTAGGACTGGAAGTTAAAAAGGTTTCTTCAAACGTTTACCTGGTTGACTTAGAACCTCCAATCAAGGAATTTAAAAGATTTTTAGCTACTTACCTTATCCTTGATGAAAAAGTTGCTGTTATTGAGGTTGGACCCACCTCATCGGTTACAAGTATTCTCCAAGCCTTAGAAAGTCTAAACATAAGCCCTAACAGAGTTACTTATGTGACTGTAAGCCATATTCATCTAGACCATGGTGGCGGTGCAGGAACACTTTTAAAAAATTTACCAAACGCAAAACTTGTTGTCCATGAAATTGGGGCACCCCACATGGTAAATCCGCAGAAGCTTATAGAGAGTAGTTTTCGTGTTTTGGGAGAGTTTGTAAGAAAGTATGGTGAGGTTGAACCTGTTCCAGCGGAAAGGATTTTAGTTGGGAAAGATGGTTTAGTCTTAAATCTTGGTGGAGAAGTTAAAATAGAGGTTTTAGAAACGCCAGGACATGCTCCCCATCATTTAAGCTTTTTTAATAAACGAACTGGTGAGTTATGGGTTGGTGAAGCTGCGGGTGTTTATCTTAAGGAATTTGATGTTGTTAGACCTTCAACTCCACCGCCAGGATTTGACTATGTTAAAAGTTTAGAGTCTCTTGATAAGCTTTTAGCTTTAAACCCAAAAATTCTTTACTATACCCATTTTGGTGTTTCAAACAAGATTGAAAATCTGAAAATCTATAAGGAAAAGTTACGCCTTTGGTTTAAGATTGTTTCTGAGGAGTATGAGAAGGGAAAGAGTTCTCAAGAAATTTTTCAAAAAATTTTGGATGAAGATCAAGAAATAAAAAGGCTTTTGGTTAGCGAGAGAGAAAGAATTTTCATGTTAAACAGTGTTAATGGAATGATTCATTACCTTAAAAAGTCTAAAAAATATCAAAATAGGTGACTTTATGGTTTAACTTTACTGTTCAACCAAAACTGTTCTTTGATATTTCCAGTTCTTCGTACTTTTAAGTGTTTCAACAATTTCATCTAACTCTCTTTTAGCTTCTTTTCCAGTTTGCCCATTATGAGTTAAAACAATAAAAACAACACTCTTTTTCTCCATTCTTTTTCACCTCTAAGGATGCTTTTAGGATAACTTAGACCTACAAGGAAAATAAACTATAGTGGTGACTTTTCCATACTCTTTGGGTAGTATGATTTTTTTAGGGCGTTTTATACGTGGAGATATTTAGAGGAAGATTTAAGTTTTGACTAGTAGGTTATTTTTGTTTTAGAATATATCCCTAACTGGTGAAAGTTTTGAGTTTAGGTTTAGGTAATAAGATCGCTGTTATTACTGGGGCTGGCGGTGAAATAGGCAGAACTATTGCTCTAACATTAGCTACATATGGTGTAAAAGTAGCTGTAAACGATGTTAATGAAAAGAATACGAGGAAGGTGGTTGAAGAGGTTTTAGATTTGGGTGGAGAAGCCTTCCCTGTTATAGCTGACGTCTCAAAAATTAAAGAGGTTGAATCTATGACTAACCTTATAGTTAAAAGGTTTGGTAGGCTAGATATTCTTGTGAATAACGCGGCAACCATCCATTATCCAGTAGGTTTTCATAAGATTTCTGATGATTTATGGGATAAAATTTTAGATGTAAACCTTAAGGGTGTTTTTAACTGTACGAAGGCGGTATCAAAAGTAATGGTTCAGCAAAGATACGGTAAAATTATAAACATCACCTCTATAGCCGGATTATTTGGTATTAGAGGTGAAGCAGCTTATTCAGCATCTAAAAGCGGGATTACGGGGTTTACAAAGGCTATAGCAAAGGAGTTAGCAAAATATGGAATAAACATTAATTGTGTTGCACCAGGCTTAATAGACACAGATTTTCTGAGAAAAAACATTGACAAAAAAAGATTGGAAGAAGTTGTTAATAAAACACCCTTAAAAAGAATAGGAAAGCCTGAAGATGTTGCAAACTGTGTTCTTTTTCTAGCGTCAGATCTATCAAACTTTATTACAGGTCAAACAATAGTTGTTGATGGAGGATTATCTTTAAACCCTCTTCTTTAGAAGATCACCGTAACCTTTAATTATTAAAAATAGGGTAGTCTACCGTAGAAGGTGATATTTTTTGGGTAAAAAAACCGAGGACATTATTAACTTGTATAAGGCTTATGTACAAAACTGTTATCCAACCGGAGATCCGTTAGTGTTTGTTGAGGGTAAAGATGTTATTTTAAGGGATATTGAGGGTAAAGAATATCTAGACTGTTTTTCAGGTATAGCTGTTAATAACACTGGCCATTGTCATCCAAAAGTTGTTAAAGCTATTCAAGAACAAGCTGAAAAAATGATGCATGTGTCTTTCCTCTATTATAATGTTCCTGCAGCTAAACTTGCTGAGAAATTGGTGGAGATTTCACCTGAAGGCTTAACCAAATGTTTTTTTGCTGGGAGTGGTGCTGAGGCTGTTGAGGGTGCTGTTAAACTAGCTAAAAAATATGCTACGGTTAAGGGTAGGGGAGGTTTTCAGGTAATATCTTTAGACTATTCTTTTCATGGAAGAACAGCTTTAGCACTTACACTTACTGGGCAGTCAAAATATAAGGTTAACCAAGGGGCTTTTGCAAACTTTCCAGGTGTTGTTTACGCTCCATCTCCCTACTGCTACAGATGTCCTTTAAAATATCCTGAATGTGATGTTTGGTGTGCAAGATTTATTGAGGATCTAATAGAGCTTAAAACAACAAAACAGGTAGCAGCAATAGTTATTGAGACAGTTTTAGGTGAAGGTGGAATAATAGTTCCTCCAAAAGAGTATTTTCAAATTGTCAGAAAAATTTGTGATGAACATGGTATATTGCTAGTTTTAGATGAGGTGCAGTCTGGTTGTGGAAGAACAGGAAAAATGTTTGCTTGTGAGCATTA
>CAZAHF010000005.1:34069-40647 GCA_964484995.1 uncultured Candidatus Bathyarchaeia archaeon
CCGCTTACTGGTATAAAAGATAGTGTTAAAGCCATAGTAGATAGTTTAAAGAGACCTGTAGGTACTCCCAGTCTAGCTGAACTGGTTAATGCTAACGATAAAATAGCTATCATAGTTAGTGACATAACAAGGCCATGTCCCACCCATAAAATTCTCCCACCACTTTTAAGAGAGTTAAAGAAAAACGGGATCAGGTATGATAATGTTTCGATAGTTTTTGCAACAGGAATTCACAGAAAACAAACACCTGAAGAGCAGAAAAATCTTGTAGGTTCAAATGTTTTTGGTAAAGTTAAAATTTTTGAGAATGATGCTGAAGACTATCAAAGCCATCAAACTCTCGGAGTTACAAGTCGCGGGACATCTGTTTCCATAGATAGGAGACTGGTTAACTGCGACTTTATTATTGGGGTGGCTAACATTGAAATTCACTATTATGCAGGTTATACTGGCGGAGCAAAATCTCTCCTACCCGGAGTGGCATCAAGAGAGGCTATCCAACAAAACCATTCACTTTTATTTCAGCCAGGAGCTCAACCTGGAAAAGCTGACGGAAACCCTGTAAGAGAAGATTTTGAGGAAGCAGCAAAAATTGCTGGTTTAAATTTTATTTTAAACGTGGTTCTTAACGATAAACGTGAAATAACAGGTGTTTTTTCAGGAGATTTTGTTAAAGCTCATCGGGCAGGAGTCAGTCAGGTTGACCAAATGTATAAGGTGCCTATTAGGGAGAAAGCTGATATTGTTATAGCTTCAGCGGGAGGTTTTCCTAAGGATATAAACCTCTACCAAGCTCATAAAGCATTAGATAATGCTGGTTATGCTGTAAGAGACGGTGGAATCATAATTCTTGTAGCAGAATGTGTTGACGGTTTAGGCTCTAAAACTTTTGAAAAATGGATTATGGAGTCTCTAACTCCAGATGATGTTATCGGAAGGCTTAGGAGGAACTTTGTTATTGGTGGACATAAAGCATTCTACATAGCTCAACTAACAAAAAAAGCTAAAATTTTTTTGGTTTCAAGTCTTCCAGACGATGTTGTAAAAAAAGCTTTTATGGAGCCTTATAAGACCATAGATGGAGCCTTAAAAGCAGCTTTTTCTTATCTTGTAAGGATGCTAGAATAACCATAATGCCTTATGCGGGATCAACTTTACCATCAGAAATAAAATCTTAACCTTTTCTGTTAAACTTAAGTTTTTCTGTCAAAATAGATGCTTTTTCCTTTAGCTGAAACTGGTATACCTAATATCAGGTCTGCTTCTGGTAAAAGTTTAAGTTTAGCTGCTGCAGCACCAACCCTATACATTATCCGGTTATCTAAATTTAGAAGACTTGCTGTTTTAGCAGCTGAACCTAAAGCTATCCCAAGATCTAAAACCTTAAAAATACATAAGGGGCCTCCAAAATCTCTTCCTTGTTTTTTCTCAGCTTTCTCATATTCTTTACATGTTTTATAGCCGCAGCCACCACAGTCTACTTCAATACCTTTCTTTGCTTTTACACCAACCAAGACAACAGCATCAGAATCTTGAACGTTTTGGGCGTCTCTATCCCATCCAGCTCCTCTTTCAATTCCCATTTTACGCATGGTTTCAGCTATAGAGTCTTTTTCCTCTCCAGTAACTAAGGCTAAGAGAATATCGTCTATCCCCTTACTTTTTGGTGCTGTTCTTGCTGAGATAAGCATAAGCTTAGCAGCTTCAATAACTAATTCTTTTTCCATATCAAAACCTTTAAGAGTAGGCATAGCTTTTCACCAACCCTTCTTTTTATGGGGTTAAACCTATAAAAGAGTTTTTGGTAATATGGAAAATACACATAAACTTTTGCTTTGTTCAAGGTGATTTAATGATTATCCCGGATGTAAGAGTTGCAACTGGCTTTTATATAAACTGGGATTCTCTTACAAAGGTTGATGAAAAAGTTTTAGTTTGGCTTAAAAAACAACCTAAACTCGAACCTAGGTCAGTTATTCTTAAATCTTTGGAGGAGGCTGCTTTCACGCTCGATGAAGCCTTAAAGAAGGGTGGAAAAGAATATCTGATTTCTAAAGAGGTTTATGATAAGTTAAACTCTATTTTTAGATTTGAGGAGAAAAGACTTGGTGGAAACGGATGTAACATGGGTTTAGCCCTTTACGAGTTAGGTTTAGTTCCCTTAGTTTCCTATCCATTTAGACCTCCAAACCTTATGCTTAAATCTCCAGATTTTAAGGTTGCATGTAAAGATGGGTTTAGAAGACCTAAACAAGCCATTAGACATGGAGATCCAGAATATGATCATCTAATCTTTGAATATAAGGAGGATCCTGAAAAAGGCATTTACATTTCTGGTAGACATATTCTTTCATGGGATTTAATGTCTTTTTACGGGGTTTTTGATGAAGACTTTTTTGTTTATGCTTTCAATAAGGAGTATACGGATATACTTGTTTTTGCCTATGCTCATCTTCTCTTACCAAGTTATAAAGAAAAAACAAGGGAAATTGCTGATAGACTTTCGGAAAAGAAAAGACCTAAAGTTCATTTTGAGCTTGGACAAGGAAGCTATGAGTCAGTAAAATATGCAATAAAGGTTTTTTCTGACAATCAATGTACGGATTCTTGGGGGTTAAACGAGAAAGAATGTGTTCAGTATTTTAATGCTGAATCTGAAAGTTTGGGAGATTTAAAAGATGCTGCTTTTGAAGCTGTTAAAAAATATGGGTTAGATAGAGTTTGTGTTCATACCTCAACCTACGCATTTTCTATCTCAAAATTTGATGTTAAAAGAGAGATGGAAGCTTTACTTAAAGCATGTATGGTTGCAACAGCTAAAACTATGGGTAGTGTACGAGAAAATTTAGAAAAAACTTTAAGCCTATCAACCTCAGAAGTAAAACCTGAAAGGGAAAAACTTGAGGATAGCTATAATTTTTGTGTAATTCCAACCTATAAAAATCCAAACCCAAAGATTTTAACAGGACTTGGGGATGCTTTTGCAGCTGTTCAAGCAACAATAGCCTTAGCTTAACACAACTCAAATATGTTGCTACCATACTAGTTTATTGACGTGGAAAAGCATGAATAGTGAAAAGAATACTGAAACTAAAAAGGGGGATGATGAGCTTCGACACTTTTCAGGGATGGTTTTTGTTGCATGTATGTTTATTGGTGGGGGAATAGGTTTAGCTTTTGGGAGACCTGATGTTGGTGGAGCAATAGGTATGGGTGTAGGCTTCCTACTTATGGGATTTTTTAGAGTTAAAAATGTTAAACCAACACCCGTAACTCTTAGCCTACCAAAAGCTTTTGGCAGTCTAATCCTTACAATTATAGGAATACTCCTAATCTTAGCTGGAATACTAATCTTCTACAATCCAGAGCTTCTATACCCATATCTTGTAGGCTTCGCTCTAATCATTATAGGCTTAATGGTGTTAGTTTCAGGTTTAAAACCTAAAAAACCCTAATTTTTAAGAAGCCATAAGGAGTAAAGGTGTTGTTGACTAGGTTTGAATGAAGAATTAAAATTTATTGCTGACGGGATGCTTGGGAAACTTACACGTTGGCTTAGAATACTTGGTTATGATGTAGAGTTTAAACCATACGAGGAAGATGAGAAGCTTTTAGATTTAGCTAAAAAAACTGGTAAGGTTCTGCTTACAAGCGACATTGAGCTTTATAAAAAGGCTGTAAAACTAAACATTAAAGCTTTTCTTGTAAACGGAAAATCTGAGGTTGAAAATTTAGCAAAAATCTCAGAAAAATTTAGTTTAAACTTAGACATTGAAGAAGTTGAAGAAACAAGATGTCCAAAATGCAACTTTAAACTTAAAATGGTTTCACCCGAGGAGGTTAAAGATAAAGTTCCAAAAACAACTTTAAAAACTTACAAAGAGTTTTGGGTTTGTACAAACCCAAAATGTGGGAAAGTTTATTGGCAGGGTTCTCATTGGAAAAAAATAGGAAAAACTCTTAAGGAAGTAAAAAACTTAGTTAATAAAACCAAATCTAACCCCTTTTAAGAGTTAACCAAAGCAGGATTTCAATAAGCTTGTTTTACCGGTGAAGCCTATGGAGGTTAGTATGCTTAATAACTGGATCCGTTCAATTGTCTATGAGGTTTTAGGTGGTTTACACCGTAGACTCGTTGTTTTTGCGGGATCAAACCGTGAAGCTTTAGCTGCAAGACTTGTTTTAGAATATCTAAGAAGAAAAGGTTATAGTGTTAGTTTACTTTATGTTGCTGATAGGTTTAATGAAAACTCAACTTATCAAGTATTTATTGATAAACTTAAAAGTTTTGAAGAAGTTTTTGAGAAACTTAAAATTCAAAAAGTTCTTTATGAAGATTCTGAGGAAGTTCTTGGTTCAACTCATGACCTGTTAATTTTAGACTTAACTGAGCAGTTAAAACCAGATGATATTGGAAGACTTGTTGAAGTTGTTAAAGGCGGAGGTTTAGTAGTCTTTTTAACACCAAGACTTGAAGAATGGGAAAAAACAGTAACAAGATTTCATAGAAGACTTATTGTTTCACCATATACGGAAAGAGACTTAAAGTATAGGTTTGTTAAAAGATTTATTCAGAATCTTTTAACCCACGAAGGTGTATGGGTTTTTAATGACGGAAAACTTATTCATGGAAAAACCTTACCCAAAAAAGTTTTTATTGAAACCAAACCTCTTCTTCCAGCTAAACCTAAGATTCCACTAGAACTTTATAGGCTAGCAAAAACCCAAGATCAGGTTGAGGTTCTTCAAGGATTTGAAAAATTGACCTTTAAGGGAGCAAGAAAATCGGTACTTCTAATAACTGCGAACAGAGGTAGAGGAAAATCGGCGGTTTTAGGTTTAGGTGCAGCAAGCATCCTCTATATGCTTGGACAAAGAAAAAAAGCTAAAATTAGAATAACCGCACCAAACTTTTCAGGTTTAAAAACTGTTGTTGAATTTGCTGAAAAAGCCTTAAATATTCTTGGTGTTGAATATGAAAAATCTTTTGTTAAGGGTTTAACAGTAACCCTGAAATCAAAACTTGGAATAATAGACTGCGTAAGTCCAGGAAGACTTTTAAAAAGAAATGCTGACGTAGTTTTTGTTGATGAGGCGGCAGGACTACCTGTCCCTCTACTTTTCCGTATCCTAAGAAACTTTAGAAAAATTGTTTACTCTTCAACAATTCATGGTTATGAGGGTTCAGGAAGAGGTTTTAGAGTTAGATTTCTTAAAGCCCTAAAACAAGAGCCAAAAATCAGCCTTTACGAGTTTGAAATGGAAACTCCTATTAGATATGGAGTTGGAGACCCTATTGAAAAATGGCTTTATGACACACTCCTACTTGATGCTGAGCCTGTTTGGTTAAGCCAAGAAGAAATAGTTAAAGCTAAGCCTGAAGAATCTCTTTACGAAAAACCAAATCTTGATGAATGGTTTACAAGCAAAGAAGATGAGCTAAGAGACTTTATAGGGATTTACGTTTTAGCTCATTATCGAAACAGACCTGATGACTTAGCAATTTTGGGGGATGCCCCCCATCACCATGCTAGAACTCTAAAACTATTAAACAACAAAATCGTTGTTTCTCTTCATCTAGCAGAAGAAGGACTTGTACCTGATGATGAAATAGAAGCTGTGATTAAAGGAGCTAATCCACCTGGAAACATTATCCCAAACTGTATTGCAAGATACTATCAACCCTACAAACATTTTGCAAAACTTAAGGGACTTAGAATAGTTAGAATTGCTACTCATCCAGACCTAGAAAACAGAGGTTTTGGCTCTTATGCATTACAAAAACTTTGTTCTGAAGCTGAACTTGAGGGTTATGATTGGGTTGGCTCAGGTTTTGGTGTAACTCATCAACTCCTAAATTTTTGGGTTAAAAACGGATTTATCCCCATCTATATGAGTCCAGCAAGAAATATAGTATCAGGAGAATACAGTGTTTTTGTGGTTAAGCCCCTGACAGAAAAAGCATGGAAACTTATCGAAAACCTAAACCTAGAGTTTAGGTTAAGACTTATAGAATCTCTTTTTGACACCTATTTTGACTTAGAACCAAAAATAGCACAGCTTCTTTTACGTGGACTGCCAAAACCCTACAAACCAACCATAGAGTTTTCTCAGCCGCAACTCTCAAGAATAAAAGCATACACAGAAGGTTTAATAACATATGAGGCTGCATCAGACACTATAAGAAACCTAGTAAAACTTCACTTTTTAAGTTCAGGGTATGTTAGGGTTAAACTTAAACCAGAAATCGAGTCAGCTTTGATAGCTAAAAGTCTTCAAGGCAAATCTTGGGAACGAGCAGCTATTCTCTCAAATCTTTCTACCTCAACAATAAAATCAACTATAAGAGAAACTGTAAAGGAGATGTTTAAACGGTATGGTGAAAAAGAAGCCTTTAAACTTCTCTAAGGAATACAGGAACAAAATTTTGTCGGGGGAAAAAACCTCAACTATTAGGCTTAAAACAAACCTTAAGGTTGGAGAAAAAGTTCAGATAGTTGTTGGTGGAGAAAAACTTGGAGAAGCTGAAATAACAAGCATAAAAAGAAAAGACCTTTTAAGCCTAACAGATGAGGATG